>JAKQBR010000020.1 GCA_029574005.1 Deltaproteobacteria bacterium
ACTGGATTTCCTTACCGGCGCGCCGTTGTGCATCATCGGTAACACGCCGGTGTTGTGTTCCGCCTGCGTATCGACCGCGGAGGGCGTGGAGCTTCTGCGCCATGCAGGGTTCCCGGTGGCTGCCGAAATCTATCGCTTCCACGATGGCGCCGACTATCTGCGCCAATTGAAGCAGCTCAGTGCGGGGGGGCGGAAGATCGCTCTGTACCATGCACATCCCGCTGCGGAGATTGAACCCGAGAGCTGCCTGGTCCCCTCCGGCGTGCTTTCATTCCTCAACAACAAAGCATATTATGGGGAACTGGTTGATGCCTCGTACCTGCCCCGACAGAGGACCCTCAAGTCGTCATCGATCGTAGCCGAGTTGTCAAAGGCTCATTTCCCCGTTGTCCTGAAGGCGGCCACGGATGAATCAACCGGGGGCGGATTCGATGTGGCAATCTGCCGCACGGCCTCGGATTTAGAGCAGGCAGCGGTTTTTTTCAAGGCCCTGCCATTGGTGGTCGCTGAAGAATTTCTTCCCATGGTACGAAATCTCTGCCTCGGCTATGCCGTCAATGGGCACGGGGATATTACCTACCTGGGGTGTTCGGAACAGGTTGTCGACAGCCATGGAAAATATAAGGGCAACTGGATCGGCGCCGATATCGAGGCACCGGGAGAGGCCATAGCGCTGGGCGCGGGCATCGTTCAGGAAGGGTTTAAGCGCGGCTACCGCGGTATTGTCGGCATGGACATGGCCGTCATGGACGACGGCCGGGTCCTGGTGTTTGACCTCAATTTTCGTGTCAACGGGTCCAGCGCCACCCTGATACTGGCACGAAGCATCTATGAAAATCTCGGCAGCCCCCTGGTCCGGCTGAAGCGTTTATCGGCTCAAGGGACATACCGGGAGATGCTGGCTGCCGTCTATGCGGCCATGGAAAAAGGCATCTTGTGGCCTCTCAACAGCTACGATCCTCGGGCCGGAGGAACCCCCGGGGCAGTTCCCTGTCTGACGGCCCTCATTCTGGGCAAAACGCGCGACGAGGTCATAGGGCATGAAGAAATGCTTGCCGCTCAAGGTCTGAGGCCGTAACCCTTCGGTTCAAGCGAAAAGACGATATCGATGAGGGCAGGGACCCGATGGATGCCCATGCCGGGCAGCTCAACGAATCCGTTGCCCGAGAACCCTTTGGGGGCGTCCATGAGGAAACAGAAGTGTCTCTGGACGACCCCCCCGAAGGCGCGCTCAGACGGCCTCGATGGTCGAGGTGGGCTTGGAGGTGATATTGTAGGTCACGCTCACCACGCCCGGGATCTCGGCGGTCATGCGCGCGGATATCTTTTGGAGGATGTCGAAATCGAGCCGGCTGGGCGTGGCCGTCTTGGCGTCCGTGCTCTCCCAGCACCTGACCTCGATCTGGCTGCCGTAGTCTCTCCTGCCGTCCCTGATGCCCGTGACCTTGTCCTCGTGCAGGATGGCCAGGTACTGGAACGCGCCGCTGGCGGAGAGCTCTTGCTCTACGATGGCGGTGGCCTCGCGCACCAGGGCAACGCGCTCAGGGGTGACCTCGCCGATGACCCGCGCCGCCAGGGCCGGTCCCGGGAAAGGCGGCCGGTTGTACATGCCGTAGGGCAGACCCAAGGCCTCGCCTATTTTGCGTACCCCGGGCTTGCGCAGCTCGATGAGGGGCTCTATGACCTCGTATCCGAACTGTGCGACCGTGTCGATGCCCAGCTGGGCCAGGATATTATGCTGTCTCTTCACCCCGGCCACGGTTTCCTCCACATCGGTGAAGATGGTCCCCTGGAGGAGAAAGCGCGCCCCGCTCTTTTTCACCAGCTCGCCGAATACCTGCTTATAGAAGGTCTGGGTGATGGCCTCGCGCTTTTCTTCCGGGTCGGACAGACCTTTCAGCGCGGCGAAGAACTGGGCCTTGGCATCAATGATCTCGATCGGGATGCCCAGCTTTCCGAACTGCTCCGCGATCTGCTCAGGCTCGTTCTTGCGCATGATGCCGTTGTCGATGAAATAGGTCTTGAGCCTGCCTGCCAAGGCCTGGTGGCCGAGCGCCGTCACCACCGAAGAATCCACACCGCCGGAAAGCGCATTGACGGCTAGGCCGTTTCCCACCGCATCGCAAAGCGTGCGTGACTTTTCCGCGATGAAGCGCTGAGGATCAAGACGGTCCAGGGTAATCTCTTGTATCTGCATGGTTTCCTCCTCTTATTGCTCACTTCATTGTGTCCAAGTAAGTAACACCATTGCCTGGGGCAACTTTCGTTAGTGTTTTAAAGGGGATCAGAATGAATTGCAAGCAGGGATAGGTTTGAAGATGCATTGACACACGTCAGATGCTTGTCTATAGTCGATCGCAAGGCATCGATCCGGCAAC
>JAKQBR010000031.1 GCA_029574005.1 Deltaproteobacteria bacterium
GCATGATGGTTATATCGGGCCAGGCCTCTTTTCGGGCGCGTGCCAGTCGTTTCTCGGAGGCGCTGATCATCTCCCGGCGCTCGGCGAGTTCGGGGGCGCCGGCCAGGGCCCGTTTGATCAGTTCGTCCAAGGTGTAGCTAAACGGCGTGGGAGGGGCCATGGCCGGTCTGGGAAGAGGATTTAGGTCCTGGCTTCCGGTCTCGCGCTTGAGCATGGCTTCGGCTGAATCGCGCCGGGCATGAGCCATAGCCTGGCTTCCCATGAGCATGTACTTCTCGGCCTGGGCCATGATCACATCTCCCTGCATGCCGGTGCCGGCGGCGTAACGCGCCAGCGCAGCCTCTTCCAGACGGGCGGCCAGAGACTGCCGGGCCTCGATGATATCGAGCTCCTTGGTGGCCAACATCACATCGTAATAGGCCTGGCTCACCCGTCCTACCACCTCGCGCCGTCTACCTTCGACCGCGGCCCGGGCGGATTCGGCCTCATACCGGGCGGATTCGCGCTGCAACCCGCGCTTGCCGGGGAAGGGCAGGGTCTGGGACAGGGAAAACATCCACCAAGCGTCCTGGGAATCGCCGTAGGTGTATTTCTTGAAGCCCTCGTTCTGGTAGCCGGCCGAGAGCATGGGGTCCGCCAGGCTCGCCTCCTGGGATATCCGCTGCTCAGCAGCGGCGGCTCGCGCCTCGGCGACCCGGATGTCGGGGTTGTTTTTCAGGGCCAGCTCGATCAGGTCATTCAGTGCCAGGTCCTGGGCATTGGCGGGGAAGGCTAAAAGCATCCCCACCACCCAGGCCAACCCCAATGATCGCGTCAGGCGCGTCATGGCGTTGCGAGGTCTTACTGCACGTCGGTGTTGAACTTGATGCTGTAGGTCCCGCCCCCGCCCATGATGTTGACCTTGACGTTCCAGGCGCCCGGCATGGAGAAGTTCATCTTGCCGGAGTAGACCTGAGCGCGCAGCGTGGCAGGCGCGGTGTAGCGCATGGCCGGCATGCCCGGCATGGCCGGCATCTCATAGTTCAGGCTCACCTTCACGTTGGTTACGGCCTTGCCGGCCGCGTCCTTGATTGCCACGGTCACCGTATTGTCACCGACCACGGGCGGGTTTTTGTCCAGCATGACCTTGACGCTGTACGGTCCGGCCTGTTTGTTCACCTCATATCCTTTGGCATAGGCCTGCGTAGTCATAACCAGGAGCGCCAGAAGCACAATCGTGAGTCTTTTCATGACACACCTCCTTGCGTCTACTGTCACGCTTATCATGGGTGTCAGGCCTGCGCTATTCAAGGCCGTGAGACCCGCCTTTTTTACATTCGGCTCTGCCGGCGCCTGTGGTGCCGGTTGAACCACGGCCACCACAGCCACTGGAAGAGGGACTGAATAATGCCCACGGGCGTCTGGAAGAGCCGGTACATGATGCGGCGCTGCCAGACCAGCAGGGTCTGCAGGGACGGACCGTTGATGCGCTGGATCCTGATCTTATCGCGGTTGATGCACCAGTAGCGGGGTGCGGCCACGGGCTCCCATTTGCCGCTCAGGACCTTGAGCGCCTCCATGGCGCCCAGGGACGAACACAGCCATACCACCGGGCAGATCTGGGTCGGCGGCTGGTCGTTCTCGATAAATTCCCGGTAATACTCGATGCGCCAGTCCGCCAGGGGCACATAGAAGAAGGTGCCGAACTTGTAGCGCCTGATGCGGAACACGTCCCTCAAGGCCTCATAGGTGGGCAGCCGCGGCACGCCGTTGATGGCCTCCACGTCCGGCCCGCAGGGCAGAATGATGCTCACGTTGGCCCAGGTCCCGGCCGGCACCACGAACAAGGCCGGTTTGCCCGCCTTCCGGCAGTCGCGGAAGACCATGATGCTGAAGGCCATGTCGTCCGCGGCCGGGAACACGATGTCGGCCTTCGGGATGAGCGCGGCGATCTCGGCATGCGTCAGGAAGTGCGTATGCAGCTCGATCTGGGCCTCGG
>JAKQBR010000058.1 GCA_029574005.1 Deltaproteobacteria bacterium
CAACTTCTTGAATTCGGCCCAGCCGTTTCCGTTCGGCAGATCCGGCAGGGCATCCGAGATCGGCAGAGGCGCCAAGGACTTGATCAACGACCCGTAGTTTTTGGCGATATATTCACGGTCGCGACTGTAACACAGCGTATCGACCAGATACTTGATCGCCAGTTGATTTTTGGGGTCGATCTTCAAGGCCTGTACGCAGTGCTTTTCAGACTTTTCGAAGTGTGTGTCACGGTCCGTTCGCACATAGCGGGCATGCAGATAATGCACGCGTGCCAGCCAGAGATAAGGTTCAATATTGTTAGGGTACTTGTCTTTCAACGGGGTGAGCGCGGCCAAGAGCTCCGTCAGGTTCTTGCCTCCGTAATGGCCCGCCCAAAGCGTCTTTACCTCTTCCCACTGAGGGTCATTGTTCATCAGCGGCGGGTCTATGCCCCACGCGAACGGTTGAGCCTGTGCGGCGGCGGGCGCCGCCAGGATCCATAGACACACGAGTAGGACTTTCGCCCCGCAGGACGTTCGATGATCCGAGCACCCCTCCCTTTCCCCCTTCATTCGCGTAATCCAGACCATGCAATCCTCCTCATGATTATATTCCGTATGGCTAAGGCCATCGCGGGCGTGAACATCATTCAAAGGTGCGTTTTCTGTTGTGTCGATGCCGATCCGGCAGGTGAGCTCGTGAAGGTGATTGGTATGTCTGCGGCCCCCTCAATGCCGTGTCTTCCCAAAAAATTGAAACTCAAGCAGACCCGGGAATACGAGCAGGATGTTGACTCAGCCTGGGCCCCTCGAGATGACATGCGTAGCGCTTCCCCGCTGTCGTCTTCCCGGCGATCCTACCAGATAAGCTATCCTCGGTCTAACATAAATTCAAGCCCTCTGTGGGAACATGCGGCAAGGTCTTGTCGATTTGATTCTTGTCGGCCTTGTAAGCCCGAGGGCGTCTCCTGGTGATATTTCCCGGATCCCTGCAGGGGGGCCTGGACGAGAGGCCTCCCTGCAGGGCCGAGACAGGAGCGTATGGTTGCCCATGAACGTTTGCCGGGAAGGCATCCGTTCCTAGGCAACCAACACCTTGCTTCACATCATGGTCTGGAGCTTCATCAACAAGACCATGTCGCCGGTGAATTTCAATTTGCCGTTCATGAACAAGGCCTGGCCGGTGGTCTCTTTCTTCTGCATGGCGATCCAGTCGGGCAGGTCCAGGTTCAGGGTCACGGCCGGCTTGTCTTCGCCGTTGAAGATCATGGTGACGGGGATGTTGCTGCCGTCCGACTTCTTGATCTGCATGGTGCAGGCGCCCTTGGTCGAGGAAAGGGTGTTGAGGCGCTTGATGTCGGCGATCTGGGCCGGATCGGTAAACTGGTCAATCAAGCCCTCGATCTTGCCGGTTACGGAGTCGCGCCAATCCTTTTCCGATATGGCCAAGGTCAGCATGGGCTTGTCGACCCCGCCTTTGATGACCTCCAGGTTGGTCCCATCGGTGATCTTCAGGCAATAGACCTTATCGTTGATATTGAATTGCAGGGTGATCTCCTTGCCCTTCAGGGACGAGAGGTCCGCGCCCTTGATCAAATCGCCGAACTGGGACGGAACATAATCGGTAAAAAAGGCATCTACGGTGACATCCTCGGGTACACGGAATATAGCCATACGACCTCCTTATATGGTAGTAAATAACCCGGCTATGGGTTTACCATACGGTAAATACACGAAGCCTTCCAGGGTTGTCAACATCAATTTCCATAAAACTGACGGACGGGTTAAAGTGAAGAGCTCCGCACGCGCGATGATGATTATCAAAAGCTGTTGCGCGGGAGGCCTGCGCCGATGAACGGGTGCGCGTCCCTGCATGCAATATGCAACCATGGTTCATTGCTTACCAAATGGTTTTTCCGAATGATAAATGAATGTCCTCCCCCTTTTTTATGAGTAGATGCTTGAATAATTCAGCGCTCGGATCTATAATCTTTAGCTTATGGTCGACCCGCGCAAAACAGTCAAGCGTCGTATCAACGCCGACGAGAGTACGGCGCGTGAACGTATCATGAAAGCGGCGCGCGAGGTTTTCGCACTGTATTCCTATAAGGCGGCCAGCACCCGTATGGTTGCCAAGCAGGCCGGTGTGGAGCACCCGCTGATCCACTACTATTTCGGCTCCAAAGAAAAGCTGTTCCAGGCCATGGTGGAGGACATCTATTCCGAATTCTCCCAGGTCCAGGTAACCTGGCTGGACGGCCTCGAGCGGGTGCCCCCCTCTAAGGGTTTGCCAGTGTTCATTGACCGCATGCTGGACTACACCTTGGCGCACCCGGACGCGCTCCAGATCATTGCCTTGAACATGGTGCAGATCGGTCGCATCGATGATATCCCCGGCTATCGATATATTACCCTCCACATGGCGCGCATGCGCCGCATGCTGGAGGAGCGTCTGGTCATGCGGGGGGCGAATCGAGACATCGAGATGTTTATCTATTGTTTCTACAGTCTGATGATCAACCTGATCGGTGCGAGATCGTGCCAGGCCCAGATCCTGAACATGGACCCCATGGGCGAGGAATACCGGGCCTGGATCAAAGACGCCAGCCTGACCCTCTTCCTTCCCTGGCTCGAGAGGCTCCTGTCGCGGCGATGAGATGCCCGTTTTAGAACCCTATGCCGCAACGACTATCCCTTGACACTGGCGCTTGCCATGGGCTAAACCTTTAGGAATGGAAGCCCATAAGAATACGAAATACATCTTTATTACCGGCGGCGTACTCTCTTCCTTGGGCAAGGGTCTGGCCGCGGCCTCCATTGGCGCCATTATGGAGACCCGCGGGCTCACGGTCACCAACATCAAACTTGACCCGTATATCAATGTCGATCCAGGCACCATGAGTCCGTTTCAGCATGGTGAGGTCTTCGTGACCGAGGACGGGGCCGAGACCGACCTTGATCTGGGGCACTACGAGCGGTTTACCTCGACGGCACTGACGGCGCGCAACAACTTCACCACCGGCCAGGTGTACGATGCCGTGATCCAGAAGGAACGCAACGGCGATTACCTGGGCAAGACCGTACAGGTGATCCCTCATATCACGGACGAGATCAAGACCCGCATCCGCCAGGCGGCCGAAGGGTACGACATTGCCATCATCGAGGTCGGCGGCACCGTGGGCGACATCGAGTCCCTGCCCTTCCTGGAGGCCATACGCCAGTTCGGCTTCGATATGGGCCGCACCAACGTACTCTATATTCACCTGACCCTTGTGCCGTACATCCCCAGCGCCGGGGAGCTGAAGACCAAACCGACCCAGCATTCGGTGCAGAAGCTCCGGGAAATCGGTATCCAACCGCAGATCCTTCTATGCCGCAGCGAAAAAAGGCTCTCGCAGGAGCTCAAAGAGAAGATCGCCCTGTTCTGCAATGTGGAGAAGAACGCGGTCATCAACGCCGTGGATGTGGCGAGCATCTACCAGGTGCCGCTCGAGTTCCACCGCGAAGGTCTCGACGACCGTATCGTCGAATATCTCAATATCTGGACCAGGGGCCCTCAGATGCGCTCATGGGAATGCCTGGCCGAAAAGATCGAGAGATGTGATCGCGCGGTCAATATCGCCGTGGTCGGGAAATACGTCAAACTGACGGAATCATACAAGAGCCTCAACGAGGCCCTGGCCCACGGCGGCATCGCCAACGATGTCACGGTGAACCGAATCTATATCGAATCAGACAAGCTCACGAGCGATGCCGACCTGGATGCCATCTTCACGGGTATCGACGGCATCCTGATCCCCGGCGGTTTCGGTGAGCGGGGGGTCGAGGGCAAGATTGTGGCGGCAGGCTATGCCCGCCGGAAAAAGATCCCGTTTTTCGGTATCTGCCTGGGGATGCAGCTGGCGGTGGCTGAGTTTGCACGCTCGGTATGCGGTCTGACCGGCGCCAACTCGACCGAATTCGATCCCGAGACCCCCTATCCGGTGATCGATTTCCTGCCGGAACAGCGCGCCATCACCCGCAAAGGCGGCACCATGCGCTTGGGGGCTTACGCCTGCAGCCTCAGCGCCGGGAGCAATGCCTGGCGCGCCTACGGACGCGACAGGATCTCCGAGCGTCACCGTCATCGCTATGAATTCAATAACGCCTTTGAAGAACGGCTCACAGGCTGCGGTCTGGTCATCAGCGGCCGCAATCCCGAAAGCAACCTCGTGGAGATCATCGAGATCCCTGACCACCCCTGGTTTCTCGGGTGCCAGTTCCATCCGGAGTTCAAATCCAGGCCGCTGGATGCCCATCCGCTCTTCCGCGAATTCATCCGTGCGAGCATAACCTATAGTCAAAGTAGGGGCTCATGAGGGTGCAGGTACGAGGGATAACCATCGGCGACGGCGATCTGGTACTGATCGCGGGGCCGTGCATCATCGAGTCATGGGAGCACCTCAGGCTTATGGCCGGGGCGCTCAAGGATGTCACCGGACGCATGGGGATGCCGTTCATCTTCAAGGCCTCCTTCGACAAGGCCAACCGATCCTCCATCGATGCCTACCGCGGCCCCGGTCTGGAGGAAGGCCTGCGCATGCTCTCCCTGATCAGGCAGGAGTTTGATCTGGCGGTGACATCGGATATCCATGAACCGCATCAGGCGAGGAAGGCGGCCGAAGTCCTCGATCTTATCCAGATACCGGCCTTTCTCTGCCGCCAGACCGATCTGCTGCTGGCGGCCGGCTCCACCGGTAAACCCGTGAACATCAAGAAGGGTCAGTTCATGGCCCCCTGGGATATGCGGCATGCGATCAAAAAGGTTGCGAGCACCGGCAACCATCAGGTTATGCTGACCGAACGCGGCGTGTCGCTCGGTTATAACAATTTGGTGTGCGACCTGCGCTCATTGGGCATCATGCGCTCCCTCGGTGTTCCGGTAGTGCTCGATGTCACCCACAGCCTCCAATTGCCGGGCGGCAAAGGGGATTCCTCGGGCGGCAACCGGGAATTCATCGCCCCTCTGGCGCGGGCCGGGACGGCCTTCGGCGTGGACGCCTTGTTTATGGAGGTACACGACCGACCCGAGGAGGCCTTGAGCGATGGGCCCAATTCCCTCAAGCTCTCGGACCTGGAAACCCTGCTCGAACAGGTGCTGAAGATCCATAGGGTCGTGGTATGAAGCCGATTAAGGTGTTCGTCCTCGATGTCGACGGCGTGTTGACTGACGGAAAGATCTACTTCAACGACCGCGGCGAGGAGATGAAGGCCTTTGACAGCAAGGACGGGCACGGCATCAAGCTAATCATGCGCGCCGGATTGAAGGTCGCCATCATTACCGGCAGGACATCGAAGGCCCTTGAACACAGGGCCGGCGAACTGGGCATCACGCATCTCATCCAGGGCGCCAAGGATAAACGCGCGGCCCTCCTTGAGCTCGCGGGCAGGATCGGATGTGATCCAGGCGAGATGGCCTATATGGGGGATGATGTCGTGGATATGCCGGCCATGGTGCTGTGTGGACTCAGCTTTGCGCCGGCCGACGCCGTGGAGATGGTGAAATCGCAGGCGGATCATGTGACCGAACGGGGCGGCGGCCGCGGAGCCGTACGCGAGGCCATCGAGATCCTCTTGAAACATCTGGGGATGTATGATCAGATCATGGAACGCTACCGGGTTTAAGCTGCTGCTCTTGCCGGCTGTGGCCGCGGGCCTGTGGTTCATGGCGCAAGGCGATCAGGCCGTGACGACCGAGGGCGAACCACAGCGGCAGGATATCACCCGTGCGGCCGACAAGGTAAAGATGCAGGACGCCGATCTGCAGACGGGAATGATCACGTTCATCCGCGCCGATAAGGTCGTGGAGAAGCAGGGGAGGTTTCTCACCCTGGACGACGTCGTGATCGATCGAGCGGACAAGGTGCATGTGGTCGCCCGGACGGCACGGTATGATCTGAAGCTTTCCCGTCTGGACGTCACAGGCCATATCGTTCTGACAACGCCGGACGGCATGCGTGGCGACCTGCAGAGTCTTACCTGGGAAAAGGCCTCAGGCAGGGCCTGGACCGATGATCCCGTGCGGTTAACCACCACGGACGGGGTCATCACGGCGCGCAAGGCGGTCATGCAAAAAGATATGGAAGAAATCAGTTTGATCGGTGATGTCTATGCAAAGATGGCTGGCGATACTTTTCGTGGCAAGTTTGTTGACGGTCCCGCCGCTGAAGGCCGCTGAAGGTCCGCCTCCAACGGCGGCCGGCGAGAAGAATGGCGCCAATGCCACGGCGGCTCCCGTCACCCCTGCGCCCCGGAAGGGTGCGTTAAAGCCCGCCAAACCGCAGGCCGATATATTTGAGGTGGAGGCTGATAAGGTGGATGTGTATCAGAGCAGGGGTGAGGCCTTTTTCCAAGGCAATGTGAAGGCCACCCGCAACGATATGACCGTGCAGGGCAAAACCTTGCGGATGTTCTATGACAAAGCCACCAAGAAAGTGGTAAGGATGACGGCCGCCGGAGATGTGGTCATTCATTGGCAGGATCGCATGGCTACCTGCGATCAGGCCACCTATCTGATCAATGAGAAGCAGATGTACCTCACCGGCAAGGTCGTCATGACCAGGGGCGAAGATCGCCTGGTCTGCGAGCGTTTCTATATGGATTCGCTCAAGGAGATCCAGTCGTGCCAAGGGGGGCCCGGCAAGCGGGTCAAGATCAAGGGCAATATCGGTGGAATATCCGACTTTTAAATGAAGCAGGGGGCGCGAAAGGTTTTTCATGAACGGGGTTACGTTGACGGCCAGCGGACTTGAAAAAAGCTTCGGCCGCGCACATATCATCAAGGGATTGAGCCTGTCCTGTTCGTCAGGAGAGATCATCGGTCTCCTGGGGCCGAATGGGGCGGGCAAAACGACCACGTTCTACATGATCGCAGGCCTCATACGCCCCGACAAGGGCACGGTTACGATCGGCGACGAGGAGATCACCCGTCTCGATCTTTCCGGCCGGGCCAAGAAAGGCATCGGGTATCTCCCGCAGGAGCCCTCGATATTCAGGGGTTTGTCGGTCGATGAGAATATTACGGTGCCCCTGGAGGCCAGAGGGATAGAAGGCGACGAGCGGCGTACGGAGTTGGATAGGATCGTGGCCGATTTCGGTCTATCGAACGTGCGTTCGCACAAGGGCGTATCGCTTTCAGGCGGCGAACGCCGGCGGGTGGAGATAGCCCGGGCCATGGCCTTGAAGCCCATCTGCCTGCTCTTGGACGAACCGTTTGCCGGTATCGACCCGATTACGGTCAAGGACATTCAGGAGATGATCCTGGCCCTGAAGGATCGAGGCATCGGTATCATCATCACCGACCATAACGTACGCGAAACCCTCAAGATCTGCGACCGCGCCTACATCATACACCAGGGGGTGGTCATCGAGGAAGGTTCGCCCGAGCACGTGATCGACAACGACAAGGTCCGCGAGATCTATGTCGGCGATGACTTTTCACTGAATTAGGAAGGGACCAAGAGCACGATGGCGTTAGAGATCAAGCAACATCTCAAACTGGCACAGCAGCTTATCATGACGCCGCAGCTCCAGCAGGCCATCAAGCTCCTGCAGCTCTCCCGGATAGAACTCCAGGAGTACATCACCCAGGAGCTTGAATCCAATCCCCTGCTCGAAGCCGAACAGACGCCGGTCGAAAAGGCCGAGGCCGAGGATGCTCCGGATCAGCTGAAGCACAAATGGGAGGCCTACCTCGAAACCTACGGCCAGGACAACATCCCCTATTCAGAGGATGACGATCGGCCCTCCCTGGAGGCCACCTGCAGCCGCGAGGAAGGTCTGTACGACCACCTGCTCTGGCAATTGCGCCTCAACGACCTCTCGGAAGAGGAACGTGCCATCGGCCTGTTCATTATCGGCAACCTCGACCACAACGGATACCTCGGGGTCGATATCGCGACCATTTGCGAGTCCACCGGATCCACCCAGGAAGAGGTGGAGGCCGTGCTCAAGAAGATCCAGGCCTTCGATCCCGTCGGCATTGCCGCCCGCGATCTCAAGGACTGCCTGCATATCCAGGCCTGTGCCCTGGGCCTCGAAGGCTCGCTGGTGGACAGGATCATCGACACCCACCTCCTCGAGCTGCAGACCAAGAATTACGACAAGATCGCCCAGGATCTGGGCGCCACGGTCGAGGAGGTCTCCTTCGCCGCCCAGATCGTCACCAATCTGGAGCCCCGGCCTGCCAGGGACTACAGCGACGATCCCCCACAGTATGTCGTGCCGGACGTCTATGTCGTCAAGGTGGACGGCGGCTATGCCGTTGTGCTCAACGAGGACGAGATCCCCAACCTGACGATCAACAAGCAGTATCAGGATATGCTCTCCACGGACGGCACCGGTAAGGTGGCGCGCGACTATCTCATC
>JAKQBR010000061.1 GCA_029574005.1 Deltaproteobacteria bacterium
GGACATTTTCGGTGAGCGCCTGTAACCCCCAGGGTTGCACCCGGCCCCCGGACTGCGGGCTTCGAAACGGAGAATCAGGGTAAATGTGCGGGCGGGCGTAAGTCGGCGTGGGCACGCCGGAAACGACGAGACCCCGAGGGGATGAACCCACGGGGTCTTGCGTTAACTAAGCACCGCTGAAATCAGCGGATTGAATTTGGCTCCCCGGGAGAGGCTCGAACTCCCAACCTAGTGGTTAACAGCCACCCGCTCTACCGTTGAGCTACCGGGGAACAGCAAGCTATCTATGATGATTGCAGAAGCTTGTCAAGCCTTAATGACCACCGCTCAGGCCGGACCTCGGCATTGAGAATACGGGGCCGGAACGGACCCTTCGGGCCGATTATGCCTTCCCGCTCTCGTCCGGGCACGGTAATCAGGGCCAACACTTCAGAATTGTTGGACTCCTGGCCGATAGAATACTGAAAAGGCGCGAGGTTGTCTCAGGAGGAAAATGGTGGCGATAGAAAAGGGCGCAAGATTGGCGGCCGAGGCTGGATCGCTCGCAACGCACGCGAACGTGCCAAGCGATTCCCGGGCAAGGGCCATGCTGGCCATGGAGGCGGACCAGGGCCAGCTTGAGGGCATTCAGGCGTTTCTGGCACAGCAGGGTGTGGCCATCGACAGGCCGCCCTGCCCTATCGATGATCTCCTGCACGTCGCCGAGCGCTGCCATATGGTTCCGGAAAACGTGTCCGAGACCGTATGGCTGAGCGACAGGGACATGCAGGGACGCATCATGAACCGCCGCCTGCGCATCCTTCTGGCCGAGGATGACCCCATCAATCAGACCGTGGCATTGAAATTCCTCGAAAAGCTGGGGTATCGTGCCGATGCGGTTGCCAATGGTATCGAGGCCATCAGGGCCCTCGAGACCATACCCTATGACCTGGTGCTGATGGATGTGCAGATGCCGGAAATGGACGGCATCGAGGCCACCCGGGTAATCCGCGATCCCCAGTCCCCTGTGCTCGATCATGGCGTATGGATCATCGCCTTGACGGCCAATGCCATGAAAGGTGACAGGGAACGCTGTCTGGAGGCCGGCATGGACGACTACCTCTCCAAGCCGGTCCAGTTCGAAGCCCTGATGCTTGCCATCGAGCGCTTGACGCAGGCATCTTAGCGGAGCGCCCCGCCGCCGGCCAAGGAACGGAATGGGATTTTCGATCGTGCCGGGGTGTTGAGGCGTCTGGGAGGGGACGGCGCGTTCCTGAAAGAGCTCTTGTGCCTCTGCCAGAGGGAGATGTCGAGGCGGATCGCGTCCGTGGAGGAGGCCCTGTTGCGCATGGACCCGGCGCGTCTTGAGCGCGAGGCACACAGCCTCAAGGCGGCGGCCATGGATATGGAGACGGCCGCCGGGCAGGAGGATCTGGAAGGCGCCGCCGTGCTGCTTGGCAGGATCAAATCCGCGTTTGCGCTCTTGAGCCAATGCCTGGGAGAGTCCTGAAGTGGATATGCCTTTGCCCTTGACAGGTTTTGGCTTAAAAGCTTAACTTTGATCTTTCAAATACGCACCGCCTTCAGGAGGGCATATGATCAAAACGGCCATAACCGAGATGTTCGGCATCGAGTACCCCATCATCTGCGGCGCCATGATGTGGCTGGCGACACCGCCGCTCTGCGCGGCGATATCTCAGGCCGGCGGCATGGGCAACCTCACGGCCGGCAACTACGAGACCGAAGACGCCTTCCGGCAGGCCATTCATGAGGTTCGTCGGCGCACGGACAAGCCCTTCATGATCGGACTGACCCTCCTGCCGTCCATCCGTATCACCGCGGAACACCACATGATGTACGTGCGCGTCTGCGAGGAAGAGCGCGTGGCCGGCATCGAGATCTCGGGCACCCCGCTGGACAAGGTCATCGGGCCTGAAGGCGTGGAGCGGCTCAAGAAGGCCGGCGTGAAGCTCTTTCACAAGGTCGGTTCCGTGCGTCATGCCCTGCATGCCCAGAAGGCCGGCTATGACGGCATCTACGCCGCCGGTCTGGAGGAGGGCGGGCATCCGCTCGATGACGACGTGACCACCATGGTTCTGACGCCGCGCATCGTGGATGCGGTCACGATCCCGGTGGTCACCGTGGGCGGCATCGCCGACGGCCGTTCCCTGGCCGCCGCTCTCACCTTGGGCGCCCAGGGCGTCATGATGGCCAGCCGCTTTATCGCCACCACGGAATGCGACGTACACCCCAATATCAAGGACGAGCTCATCAGACGCCAGGAATACGAGACGCGCATCTTCGGCAAGTCCATCGGGCTCCAGGGCCGCGCGCTCAAGAACAAGATCATCGCGGAGGTGCTGGAGGCCGAGGCCAGAGGCGGAGGGTTCGAGGCATTGATCCCGCTCATCAACGGCCAGCGCATCAAGGCGGCCTGGGAAAGCGGCGATGTCGAAGACGCCCCGCTCATGGTGGGCCAGTCCATCGGCCTCATCCACGAGGTCGTGTCCTGCGCCGCGCTCTTAAAGGCTATGCATGACGAGGCGCAGGAGCATCTGAAAAAGGCCGTTTCGCTGTTTTCATAGAATCCAGGGAGACCCCGATGCCGCGAGAGGGTCTCCCTGGGATTCAAGCCTGCATGATGCCGCTTAAACGCCTCTGAACTTCTTCGGCTTCCCTGGTCATGCGCTCCATGAGATCCGCTACCGTGGGGATGTCCTTGAGCAGGCCGGTAATCTGGCCAACCGGCAGGACGCCCTGCTTAAGGTCGCCGTCCTCGGTGGCGACGCGGATGGCCTTGAAGGCGTTCGCCATGTAGGCCAGCTGCTTGGCGTTCTCCCAGCCCATCATCAAGACGCCGATGAAGAGCTTGATGAAGGGCAGGTGCATCTGTTTGGCCACGTCGCGCGAATTGAAGAAGGCCTCGATGAGCTTGGGGATGTTCAGGCCCATGCGGATGGCCTTCTGGGCCGGTTCGGTATCCAGCACCCGGCAGCCCAGGCCGTCGAAGCGGGTGGAATACAGGGTGTCGTAGACATCCTTCTCGATCGAGAGTCGCTTGAAATTGTCGTGCAAGGGGCTTTCCTTGGTGGTCATGAAACGCGTGCCCATGGCGATGCCTTCGGCGCCCAGGGCGAGGGCCGCCGCCAGTCCGCGGCCGTCGGCGAATCCGCCGGCCGCGATGACCGGTATGGACACGGCCGAGGCGATGGTCGGCACCAGCACCAGCGAGGTGACGTCGCCGCCGTGGGCCGCGGCCTCGTGGCCGGTCACGATTACGGCGTCGGTGCCGTAGTCCTGGGCGCGTTTGGCGTGCCGGTGGTTGACGACCGTGGCCGCGACCTTGCCGCCGTATTGGTGCGCCTCCTTGACCAGCCAATCGCCCTTGCCGAGCGCGAAGTTGATCACCGGGACCTGCTCGTCCAAGAGCACCTTGGCGTTTTCGGCCGCGCCGGGAAAGAGCAGGGTGGCGTTGGCCCCGAAAGGCTTGTCGGTCAACGACTTGATCTCGCGTACGCATGCGCGGGTCTGTCCGGCGTCCAGGGGGCCGGTGGCCAGGATCCCCAAACCGCCGGCATTGGAGACCGCGGCGACCATCTTCGGCACGCTGATCCAGCTCATGCCGGACAGGACTATGGGGTATTTGATTCCAAAGAGTTCCGTGATACGGGTCTTCATACAACCTCCTCCATCATACATTCTCGTGCACCATATCCTACATACACTAAAATGGTCGGGGGAGGCAAAAAGATCCGAATGCCCCGCCGCTTAAAACGCAGACGCCCGCCTGGGGAAAGGTGTCCCCGGCAGGCATCTGCTGATCTTGAAAAGGGCCGCGGCGCTAATTCATCATGGCGGCGACGCGCTTCGAGGCACCCTCGGCCTCGGCGACGATGCGTTCGAAGAGCTCGGCCACGGGCGGATTGTCCTTGAGCATGCCCGTGATCTGACCGACCGGCAGTACGCCGTTCGCACAGTCGCCGTCCTCGGTGGCGATGCGGATGGCCTTGAAGGCGTTGGCCAGGAATGCCATCTGTTTGGCGGTTTCCCAGCCCGAGGCCATGATGCCGATGAAGAGCTTGATCCACGGCACATTGATCATCCGCGCCGTGGCATAGGAATTCGGGATGGCCGCTATGAGCTTGGGAATGCTCAAGCCCTGGCGGATGGCCTTCCGCGCGGCCGGGGTGTCGAGTACGCGGCAGCCCAGGCCGTCGAAGCGGGTGGAATAGAGCGTGTCGCCGATCTCCTTCTCGATGGAGAGCTTCTTGTAGGTCTCGTGCAGGGGGCTTTCCCTGGTGGTCATGAGGCGCGTGCCCATGGCGATGCCGTCGGCGCCGAGAGAGAGCGCGGCAGCCAGGCCGCGGCCGTCGGCGAAGCCTCCGGCGGCGATGATCGGGATGCTCACGGCCGAGGCCAGCGTCGGGATCAGGACCAGCGAGGTCGCGTCTCCGCCGTGGGCGGCGGCCTCATAGCCGGTGGCTATGACCGCATCCACGCCGTAGTCCTGGGCGCGCCGGGCATGGCGGGTATTCACGACCGTTGCCACGACCTTGCCCCCGTACTTGTGGGACTCCCTGACCAGCCAGTCGCCCTTGCCCAGGGCGAAGTTGATGACCGGGACCTGCTCTTCGAGCAGGACCTTGGCGTTCTCCATGGCGCCCGGGAACATCAGGGTGGCGTTCGCGCCAAAGGGCTTGTCCGTGAGCTTGCGGATCTCGCGGATGCTCCGGCGGGTCTCACTGACCGACAGCGGCCCGGTGGCCAGGATGCCCAAGCCTCCGGCGTTGGAAACGGCCGCCACCATATGCGGTACGCTGATCCAGCTCATGCCGGACAGGATGATGGGATATTTGATGCCAAAGAGTTCGGTAATGCGGGTCTTCATACGCGCTCCTTCACCATATTTTGTATTGCAACCGGCCATATCATACCAGAAGCTTTGATCCGAAAGCAATAAGTTTTACTTTAAGCTTTTAAATAATGTTTTCCGTTGACGGCCGCCTGAGGTTGTAATATAAAAGATTAAAGTTAAACTTTAAGATAAGGAGGACCCCACATGCCGACCCTGCTGACGCCCATCGAGATCGGCGGCCTGAGGCTGCGCAACCGCATCGTCATGCCGGCCATGCACCTGCTCTACACGCCCGACGGCGAGGTGAACGACCGCTTTATCGCCTTCTATGAAGAGCGCGCCAAGGGCGGGGCCGGGCTCCTGATCGTAGGCGGTTGCGCCGTCGACGAATACAGCGGCGGGCGCGAGCTCATCGGCCTGGACCATGACCGGTTCATCCCCGGGCTTGAACGCTTCACCACGGCCATCCACGCGCACGGCGCCCTGGTCGCCGCCCAGCTCTACCAGGCCGGGAGATATGCGCACTCCTTCCTGATCGGCCGCCAGGCCATCGCCCCTTCGCCCCTGCCGTCGCGGTTCACCCATGAAACCCCGCGCGAGATGACGCAGGAGGATATACGAATGGTGATCGAAAGCTATGCCGCGGCCGCCGTCCGCGCCAGGAAGGCGGGCTTCGATGCGGTCGAGATCCTGGCCTCGGCCGGCTATATCATCTCGCAGTTCCTTTCGCCCATCACCAATAAGCGCACGGATGATTATGGTGGAGACCTCGAGCACCGCATGCGCTTCGGGCTTGAGGTTGCCCAGGCCGTGCGCGCCGCGGTCGGCAAGGATTTCACGCTCATCGCCCGACTGGCCGGCAATGACTTCATGCCCGGCGGCCATACCAACAAAGAGGCCTGTGTCTTTGCCCGGGAGCTTGAAGGCGCAGGGATCGACGCCTTCAACATCACCGGCGGCTGGCACGAGACGCGCGTGCCTCAGATACCCATGGAGGTCCCGCGCGGCGGGTATGCCTATCTGGCCCAGGGCGTGAAGCAGGCGGTCGGCAAGCCGGTCATCGCCTGCAACCGCATCAATGATCCGGCGTTAGCCGATACGATCATCCGACAAGGACGCGCCGATATGGTCGGATTTGCCCGCGGACTTATTGCCGATGCCTACCTCCCTAAAAAATTGATGGACGGCCGACCGGAAACGATCATGCCCTGCATCGGGTGCAACCAGGCCTGCTTCGACCATCTATTCCAGTTCAAGCCCGTGGAATGCCTGGTCAATCCGAGGGCCTCGCATGAGGTCGAGATGCCCCTGCAGGCTAAGACCGAGTCGCCCAAGAAGGTCATGGTCATCGGCGGCGGACCGGCCGGGCTGTCGGCAGCGGCGACCGCGGCAGGCGCCGGGCATAGCGTGAGCCTTTACGAAAAGTCGGACGTCCTGGGAGGCCAGCTTATCCTGGCCGGGGCCTTGGAGGAACGCTCCG
This sequence comes from Deltaproteobacteria bacterium, assembly GCA_029574005.1. Classification (GTDB taxonomy): domain Bacteria; phylum Desulfobacterota; class Desulfomonilia; order UBA1062; family UBA1062; genus JAKQBR01. Next base: position 6,315 of record JAKQBR010000061.1, read on the forward strand.
AGTTCCTTGCGCTCAGGGACGCCCTCGTTCGGCAGGCCGTCGCCGCCGGCGTGGATGTCCACACCAATACGGCCGTTGATCAGGATCTTGTCGCATCCTATAGGCCCGATGCCGTAATCATGGCCACCGGCGGCGAGCCGATCCGCCCGCCGATCGCGGGCATCGACGGCGCAAACGTTGTGCAGGCCTGGGATGTCCTGGCCGGCCGCGTCGATGTCGGGAACGAGGTCGTCATTATCGGCGGCGGCGCGGTAGGGATTGAGACCGCCGTTTTTCTGGCCAAGATCGGCACCCTCGACGCCCAGACCCTGAAGTTTCTCTTCCTCAACCAGGCCGAGGACATCGAAACGCTCGAGAACCTCACCACCATGGGCATCAAGCGGGTGACCCTGATCGAGATGCTCCCGCGCCTGGGTGCCGACATCGGTTTTTCCACCCGCTGGGTGGAGCTCTCCCTGCTCAGACGCTATCGCGTCAAGGCCAAGACCCATACCAAGGCGGTCCGGATCACGCCCGAGGGCGTCATGGTCGAACACGACGGCGCCGAAAGCTTCCTCGCCTGCGATACGGTCGTGCTTGCCGTCGGCACCCGGAGCGTGAATGCCCTGGCCGGAGTGATACCCGCCGGCATCCCCGTCGTCACGGTCGGCGACGCGCTCGAGCCGCGCAAGGCCTTTGACGCCATCCGTGAAGGGTTTGCGGCGGGGAGGGCGCTCGGATAAGGCGGTCTCAAGCTTTATCCAGGCTTTTCTGGATGCTGGCCTGGACCATGCGCTGGAAGAGGCGTTTCAGGACATAGCTGCGCATGAATTCCGCCATGGTGGATATCTGTGTGGTGAAGCGGATATTCTCCTGCTTGGTCTTGCCTTTGACCGCCAGGCGGCGTAGTTCCATCTCCTTTTCCAGGATCTGGCGGCCGAGCCGGACGTAGAAATCGAGCACCTTGATGTCGCCGCCCTGGTCCTGGATCGGCTTGATGACCTCCTGCGCGAAGCGTATGTCCTCATGGTCGTAGAGCTTGCGCGAACCCTCCTGGATATACGGCATGAGCAGACCGCTTTCCTCGGCATACTTGATCTCTTCCTTGGAAAGCCCGGTTCTCTCCATGAAGGTCTTCAGGTCGATGGGGCTGTCGGTGCCGGAGCCGAAGACCACGTTCTCAATGGCCTCGGCCTCTTCGAGCTTGAGCCCTTCGTCCATGCGTTTGAGGATGCCCCGGATCACGGAAAGGGGATAGTAGCGGCGCTCCTGCAGCTCTCGGATGGCCCTGAGCTTCTCCACGCAGGCCTCGTCGTAGTAGGACATGCTCTTGTTCTTGCGCTCCGGTTCGGGGAGGAGGCCTTCCTTGACGTAGTAGCGTATCGTGGAGGCCGGGACCCCGCTCTGCCTGGCGATGGCGCTGATCTTCAAACCCATCCGCTGCTCCTTTTAAGCATGAAGTTAAACTCTAATATACTATAAATCATCGAGAAGGAAGTGTCAAAGCCGCCGCGAGGCGCGAGGGTGCAGGCACGGTGCGGGGTATGGAAAAAGCAGGGGGGATACGATTGCATTGCGATATGACAACGTGTACAATAAATACACAATATCAAGGATGCATCGACGCCTGTGACGGTATCGGGTGGGGATGCGCGGCGAGGTGTTCATGAGGGAACGGATAACCGCCTGCTTTCTGTGCGGCTGCAACTGCGGCCTGATCATGTATCTGGATGACAACGACCGCATCGTGAAGATCACGGGCGACAAGGACAATCCGCGTACCAAGGGGTTTGCCTGCATCAAGGGTCTGAACCAAGGGGCCCAGATCGACAGCCCCCACCGGCTCACCAAGCCGCTCAAGCGCGAGGTGTCGCGCTTGGTTGAGGTTTCCTGGGACGAAGCTCTGGACGGTGTGGCCCAAGGCTTGAACGTCGTCATCAAGAAGCATGGCACCCGCTCCCTGGGCATGGCCCTGGGCGGCTCGGGCCACTCCACCATGCAGGTCATGCTGGCCTACATGCTCATCCGGGCACTCGGCAGCCGCAATGCCTACAGCCCGGTGGGCCTGGAGCTGACCAGCAAGTACCTGGCCAACCAGAAGCTCTACGGGGCCTCCTTCATGGACGGCCACCCCAATATGGAAGAGGCCCGGTTCGCGCTCCTCATCGGTACCAACCCGGTGATCTCCTGGCCGCAGCTCGAGGCCGCCCTCAAGGAGATCAGCGCTGATTGCAGCCGCACGCTGGCCGTGATCGATCCGCGCCTGACCGAGACCGGCAGGCTCGCCGACATCCACTCCTTTATCCGACCCTCGACCTGCATCTACTTTGTGCTCGCGCTTTTAAACGTCATCATCACCGAAAGGCTCTATGACGACGAAATCGTGCGGCAGCGCACGCGCGGCCTGGACGACCTGGCCAGGGTGGCAAAGCGTTTCACGCCCGAGGCGGTCGAGCAGGTGACCGGCATCCAAGCCGGGACCATCACCCGCATCGCGCGCGGCTATGCGGACGCCAACCCAGGCGTGATCCTCTATGACATGGGCGTGATCGCTGATAAGCATTCCACGCTGGTCTCCTATATCATCAACATCATCATCCTCATCACCGGCAACGCGACCAAGAAGCGCGGCAGCCTGTTCAACCCCACGCTCCTGGACAACAACAAGAACGAGAACATCGCCTTCGGCGGAAAGATCTATACCTCGCGCGTACGGCCATTCAAGGAGATCACCGGATTCATGCCGGTCACCATCCTGGCCGACGAGATCCTCACGCCCGGCAAAGGCCAGATCCGGGGCATGATCGTCTCGGGCTGCAATCCCCTGCGCTCCTACGGCAATTCCTCCAAGATGGAGCGGGCCTTCCGGGAACTGGACTTCCTGGTCTCCATCGACCCCTTCCTCACGGAGGTGGGGCGCCTGGCCGACTACGTCCTGCCGGTATGCTCCTTCCACGAGCAGGACAACATCTCGTTCGGCTTCCCGCACCTCTACCCCACGCGCTTTGTGCAGCTCATCAAGCCGGTGCGGCCGCCTCTGGGAGAGAGCCGGCCGGAGTGGATGATCTACCGAGATATCCTGCGCCGCGTGGGCGTGCGGGACCCGATGCAGGGCGTACTGCACTGGGTCTTCGAGCTAGGCGACCGCATCATGGGCCTGCGCGGCAAACCCGAGATCGACCGCCAGACCGCCATGCTGCGCCTGATGGCGCGCGCGGGCCGGACCTCGTATGCCGAACTTGAGGCCCATCCGCACGGACTCACCCTGTCCAAGGGCAAACAGCCCCAAAT
>JAKQBR010000071.1 GCA_029574005.1 Deltaproteobacteria bacterium
AACCACCCCAAACGCATGGTACAATAAACTCGTAGTCGACATACCTCTGTTCCTTTCTGCTTCCTTCGCTAAGAATCAGATCGAACATGTATGTCCTCTACCTCCTTCTTGCAAGTACGCTTCCGCAGGATGAACCAAAAAAAGGAACGGCTACTGATCCTGGAGGTATTTCATGAGCAACCGGTACCTGGCGTCCTCGCCGTCCTCCAAGAGGACGAGCAGCTGCGTTTCGCCCAGGGAAAAGGCGTCCCGCACGGTGCCTGTTACCTTGATCTTCTCGCCCTTGGCCGGCATGGACTTTTTGGTGACCACGTACATCTCGCCGGTGCCGTCGTTGATGAGGAAGTATTTCAGGACCAGGAGGCTGAAGGTCTCGGTGACCGTGCCGGAGATCTTTACCCGCTTATCGGTATATTGCCTGGGGTTTGTCTTTATCTGCTCAATCGGGGTGCTGATGAGGGCGCCGCAGGCCGTCAACGTTGCCAGGAAAAAGCCCCCCGTTATTAAAAGACCAAGGCGTCGTCTCATCGCCGCGCTCCTTTCCCGTAGGGTCATGTTAGGAAACGTACAAAACGTCAGTGCCCGTTCTTGCACTGATTGGGCTGGGGCAAGGCCGGCGGCTGCTCCACCGTCTCAATCAGTCCCTTGGGCTCGGCGTCCTTGATGTTAACCTCGCGCAGGAAGCGCCGCAAGAGCGTGTCCTCCGGGTCCTTGAGCTTCTTTATGGCCTGGGCCAGCTCCACCTTGCCGGCGGCATAGGTCTCGTGTCCGCCGCCCGAGCCGATGCCGTGGCTGATCTTGTGCGCCAGGACGCCCGCCATGTGGGTGGAACGCGTGGTGCGGATGGAGAACAGGAGGTGGCCGTTGTGGCGGCCGTAGCACATGCACCAGTGGATGCCTTCGATCTTGATGAGCTCATCCGCGAACTCGCCGATCATCTCGGGCCAGCTGATGCGGTCCACGCGCGCCACCACGGCGTCGCCGTAGATCCTGGCGTTCTTGAGGATGCCGTAAAGCTCGGCGAAATATTCGCGCGGCAGCCGGGGGTGCTCGATACGGGAAAGCTGCTTGGGCATGATGTAGGGGTAGAGGTATACCGAGGCGCGTATGTCCTGCTCGGTGGACTGGCGGCCCAGGTCGCGGGTGTCGGACTTGATGCCGTAGTACAGGGCCGTGGCCACCTTGCGGTCAACGGGCAGGTTCAGTATCCTGATGTACTGGGTGATGATGGACGAGGTCGACCCGATGTCGCGGCGCACATCGACGTACTCGGCGTCAAGCGCTGATTTGCGCAAGGGGTGGTGGTCGATGACGATGGTGGGTTTCAGGCCCTTGGGCAGGGGCACATTGCCCGTATGCGGCTGTCCGTCGACCAGGGCCACGACCGAGAAGTTGCGCGGCGTCACCTTGAGGTAGGGCACCATGTCGATGCCCAGGAGCTGCACCATATGCTGGTTTTCCGCCCGGCCGATGATGCCGCTGTAGGCGATGATGGCGGGGACACCCATCGTCTTGAAGATATACTTCAATCCGAAGGCGGCGGCGATGCCGTCCGGGTCTGGGTTCTCGTGAGTGAGGATGAGAACCTTGCGTTTGCCTCTGACTATACTCAGCAGCTTTTCTTCTAAGTCCTGTTTCGTCATCACGCGCGCCTACCCTAGCACATTCTTGAGCGTTTCTTCAACCCTGTCGCGGTGCGTTCCCGGCCAGTAGATCCTCCCGCAGCGCGGGCACCGCACGAACCGCTCGTGCCTGATAAAGACATACTCGGGCACCCTGCCCCTGGCCTCTGGTCGGGCAACCGCTTCGAGCGCCGCGTTGCAGATGCTGCAGCGGGTGTACATCCGGGCCGTGCCCTTGAGGTCGAACAGTCCCGCGAGTTCACGCAGCTGTTCCTTCAGATCGTCGCTCTCAATGAAGATGAATCCGGATCGGCCCTTGAAACCGGCCCGACGGGTCAGAACGACCCTTTCAGCCTCGCGGGCCTGCCGCACCATGGCTTCATCCCAGGTCCGCATCGTCAGTGTGTCAAAGCCCATCATTCTCAGCCACTTTCCCAGACGTCTGAGGTTCTGATCACACAAAAAAGCGTTCTGACGGTCTGAAGGCATCCCTGATATGGGTAACCTCCCCCCCGGCGTCAACGGTCACCACGTCGAAGCGCACAGCGCTTGACCCCAACCGATGAGCCTTGATGTAGACGATGGCGGCCTTCACGATGCGGTCCTGCTTGCGGGGTGGTATCCAGGCCAGCGGGTCATCGAACTCCTTGCTGAGTCTGGCCTTTACCTCAACGAATACCAGGTAGTCTTTCTCCCGCGCCACGATATCGATCTCGCCGCCGCTGGTGTGATAATTGACATCCACGATCTTGAAGCCGCGGCGTCTCAGGTACTTGCGGGCGATCTCCTCGCCTTTCTCCCCCTTCGCCCGGGTGGAACCGGAGGCGGGTCCTCCCGCGCGCGCGCCGGAGTCCTTGGGATCACGAGATCCATTCAAGTTGGGTAACACCTTTGTATGATCTCCTGTGGATGGCGCAAGGCCCCAGAACGCGGATCGCCTCCTGGTGGGCGCGCGTGGGATAGCCCTTGTGCCGGGCAAAGCCGTAGCCGGGATAGGTGACATCCAGCGTCGTCATGAGCCGGTCGCGGGTGACCTTGGCCACGATGCTGGCCGCCGATATGCAGGGTTCGGTGGCGTCGCCGCCGATGATTGCCGTGCTCCCGCAGATGAGCTCCGGGCAATGGTTGCCGTCGATGAGGGCATGGCGGGGCATGACCTTCAGGTCCGCCACGGCCAGGCGCATGGCCAACATGGTGGCCTGAAAGATGTTGATTTCGTCAATGGTTTGCGCGTCCACAACCGCGACGCCCACGCAGACATCCGTATCCGCCATGAGGAGTTCAAAGAGTGATTCTCGTTGGGAAGCGCTCAGGACCTTGGAGTCTCTGACCATGCCCCGCAGGCTGCAACCGGGATTCAGTACGGCGGCGGCAGCCACCACCGGACCCGCCAGCGGGCCCCGACCCGCCTCGTCAACCCCGCAGACGGGCCAAATGCCCTGCGCGATCAGTTCCTCTTCGAGAGGCATAGACCTTAGCTGACTTCCTTGAGCCTGGCCGCCTTGCCCTTTCTTTCTCTCAGGTAGTAGAGCTTCGCCCTTCTGATCTTGGTATGGGTCACGACTTCGATCTTATCGACATTCGGGGAGTGCACCGGGAAGACCCTTTCCACGCCGATACCGTAGGAGACCTTCCTGACCGTGATGGTCTCGCGGTTGTTGCCCTTGTGCCGGCCGATGACCGTGCCTTCGAAGATCTGCAGACGCTGCCGGTTGCCTTCCACGATCTTGGTCGAGACCTTGACCTTGTCGCCGATGCGGATGACCGGCAGATCGGCCTTCATTTGCGCCTTCTCGAACTCCTCTACGTATCCCATCTGTTACCTCCTAAAACCCTGTCTATCGCTATGGCCATGGCGGCGCGCACCGGCAGATGGTTGAAATCCCCCCTGCCCGCAATCGGTTCCACCACGGCGTCTGCTTGCGCGAGAGCCTGCGGGGCCAAACCCCAGCCCGTGCCAAAAAGCAGGCACACATCGCCTTGGGCATCAAGCCCTCTGAGCTCGGCCCAGCTGATCGCGCCATCAATGCGTCGCGCGCTCGTAGCGACCACCGTGGCAGCGCTCTGCGCGCGCAGGGCAGCCAGATCGTCAATCACCCGCACGACCTCGAAGGCCCGCTTGCGCAAGGGGTTATACTCCCCGCCGAAGCCCGTGAGCCAATGATCCATGATCCTGGCCGCAAAATCCCGCTGGCTCTGGTACGGATGAACGATATAGAGCGTATTAATGCCATATGTCAAGCACACTCTTGCGCCGTCGTGCAGATCGAGGTTGGTGATGGCGGTGGCGATCACATCCCCGTTTTTGTCCAGGCACGGCCAGTGGACCAACGCGATGCTCAGCACTCAGTCCTCCTCTTCCAGGATGCGCAGGTCCTCGGCGCTGAGATCGAACTTGGCAAAGAGATCGGGACGCGCCGAACGGGTCTTCAAGAGGGCCATCTTCCTGCGCCAGCGCTTGATGCGGTCATGGTCGCCGGACAGCAGCACTTCAGGCACCGCGAGCCCTGAGAACTTAGGCGGCCGGGTGTACTGGGGGTGCTCCAGGAGCCCCTCATAGTGCGAATCACCGGTGAGGCGGGTGTCCATGCCGAGCACGGACGGGATCAACCGCACCACGGCATCCACGATCGCCATGGCGGGTATCTCGCCGCCGGTGAGGACATAATCGCCCACGGAGATCTCCTCATCGACAAAGAGCTCGCTCACGCGTTCGTCTATCCCCTCATAGTGGCCGCAGATCAGGGTGATGGCCGGCAGAGCGCTTAAGCGCAGGGCGGTAGCCTGCCGGAACAGGGCGCCCCGCGGCGTGGTGAGGATGACATGCCCCCTGTCCTCAAGGCTATCCAGGGCCGCGGCGATCGGTTCAGGCTTCATCACCATCCCGCCTCCGCCGCCATAGGGGGTATCGTCCGCCACCTTGTGCCTGCCTATGCCGTAGGCGCGCAGATCGACGATGTTGATCACGACCGCCCGCTGCGCTTGGGCGCGCTTGATGATGCTCTCGCCGAAGACGGCCGGGAACATGGCAGGGAAAAGGGTGATGATGTTGATGAGCATGGGTTCAAGATTAAGAAGTCAGGAGTCAGGAGTCAGAATGAAGAACATGGAGCGGAGCACAATGAACGATCCGTACCCCAGATATCCTTTTTGAAGAACAAGCATCGCTCTCGATTCCTCCCTTGATTCACCATTCTGACTTCTGTCTGCTGAATACTGACTTCTTTATTCAATCCAGCAGCCCTTCGAGCGGCGCGCTGTCGATCACCATCTCGCCCTTGGCGATCGAGATCTCCTTGACCACATGCTTGATGGCCGGGATATAGTACTGTTTGCGCTCATCGACGACATACACGTCATTGGCGCCGGTGCGGAAGATGTTCACGATCTCGCCCAGGAGACGGCCGGAGAGGTCCTTGACCTTAAGCCCGATCAGGTCGGCCCAGTAGTACTCGCCCTCATCCGGCTCCGGCAGCCAGGCACGCTTGACAAAGAGCTCGGCGCCCTTGATCCGTTCCACCTGGGATATGTCCGTGATGCCCTCGAGGGCGATGACAAAACCACGCCTGCGTTTTTCCACTGAGAGCAGCTTGACCGGTTTGTCGTTTCCGCTGATAATCAGATTATCGTACTGAAAAAGCCCTTCGCCAAAGGGGGTGACCCACATCTTGCCTTTCAGGCCGCTGGGCGTCTTGACCCTGGCAACGGCGATGAGATCATTGTTCTTCAACGTCTATTCGATGATCTCCAGAACCGCCCGCTTCTTGATCTTGGTGGAGGCGGCGGTGAGCAGTGTGCGCATGGCGCGGGCGGTACGGCCTTCCTTGCCGATGACCTTGCCCAAATCGGACTTTGCGACCCGGAGCTCTATAACGGAGGTAACCTCGCCCTCGATCTCGTTCACCGCGACCTCATTGGGATTGTCGACCAACGCTTTGGCAATGTACTCTATCAGTTCCTTCATGCGCTCACCCTCGCTCACACGGTTATTGGTCAAACTGAATAGCCTTTGTCCTTTATGAGCTTCTTGACGGCCGGGCTGAGCTGTCCACCCTTTTCGACCCAGGCCTTGATCTTGTCCATCTTGAGCGTGATGCTGTCTTCCCGGTTTTTGGGATTGAAGAAACCGACGATATCCAGAACGCGGCCGTCACGCCTGTTCCTGGAATCCGAGACGATCACGCGGTAAAACGGCTTCTTCTTCGCTCCGCCGCGCGTCAACCTGATGCTTACTGCCATGCCTCTCAAACCTCCTGGAGATGTGTATTTTGCTCCACATATATTACAAGTTCAAGGACTGTCAACACAATTCACGCCGCAGCCTGGAGGCTGCAAACCCCACGGGCGGCCGGGTTCGGGGGCATGCCTGTGCCACCGGCTCGCGCTCGACGCCTGCCGAGGGGAATGGGGATGAGGCTCAGCGCGCCAGGGCGCGGCCGGCCATCCTGCCGGTCATGGCGGCGGTGATGACCCCTCCCGGACACAGGGCGTAGTGGCCGGCGTTGCGGAGGTTTGTCAGCGGCGTCCTGATGCGCATGTGCCGCCTGGCCATCTTCGAGCTGTATGCATCCAGGCTCCAGCCCATGGGATTGCCGTCGGCATTGAGCGTCCAGCGAGCCAGCGAGCGCGGCGTGGCCAATTCCCGGTATACGACCCTGCCGGCAATTCCGGGGATGACGTATTCCGTGTCCGCGATGATATCGGCGAGGACCTTCTCCTTCAAGGCCTTGTATTCCGGGGTGCGGGTGAAGGGGTCATGCGCATGGGTGCCCCAATCGTCCATCCAGGCATACGGTGTGTAGATCTGCACCACGATGGAATTCTTTCCTTCGGGCGCGAGCGCGGGCAGGAAGAGCGAGGTGGCGCTGATCATGGACCATCCCTTGCGGTGCAGGTCCGGGTCGTAGATATCGCGGGCGGTCTCGTAGCTGCGCCAGTACACGGTATGGTGGTCCTTCAGGCGCGGCAGCAGTTCGGCCGTGCTCATGTCCAGGCCCAGATAGGCGGCCGTATTCCCTACCGTGACCTCGTTCTTCAAGATCTCCTGCCGATCGCGGTAATCCCATGCCGTGGGATCGTCGAGCATCTCGGCCACCAGGCGCTTGGGGTTGCCGGTATTGATGAACTGGGCAGCCTCGATGTACTCGTCCCTTGACGTCACCAGGCCCTTGACCATCTTACCCGAGGTCTTCAGCATATTGACCGTGGAGCGCAGACGGATCTCGCCCCCGCGCTGCCGGTAGGCGTCGGCCAGCATGTTCATGAGCCCCTGGATGCCGGCCCTGGGGTAGTGGTAGTCATAGATGAAGGTATACCAGAAGGTGGCTGCCACCATGAGCGGCAGGTTGGGATAGCCGTAGTCCCCGAACAGGAAGCGGAGGCGGGGATCGGTCTTGAAGATCCTTTCGGCCAGTTCCGAGGCCGAGCGCGTCAAGAATCCCTTCAGGGTCGCGGCCTGAAGAACGATGCTGGACAGCAGCTTGACATGGGCCTTGGTGCGGACGAGCCCGCGGCCGGTGATGGTTCGGGCATGCGCGTCCATGAAGGTCGGGTACCAGTTCACCATGGGCAGGAGGTGATCGAACCAGGCATCCAGTTCCACGGCCGAGGCCGGGAAGCAGCGTTTGAAGTCCGCGCGCACCTGATCGTAAGTACCGAGCGGGACCTCGCAGTCAGGGGTGACCATGCGCCACTTGATGTCGATCCAGTCCTCGGGATGGTACAGGCCGAGCTCATCAAGGATGGGAAAGAGTATCCCGAAACTCTCCATGGACTGGTCGCCGCAATCGAAGTAAAAGCCGTCCCGCCAGATGCCCGACATGTTGCCGCCCACCTGTCGGCCGTGCTCCAGGATGACGGTGCGCCGTCCGGCGCTTTGCAGGTACAGGCCGGCGATCAGGCCGGCCATGCCGCCGCCGATGATGGCCACATCGTAGCGCGGTTGCATGGCGCCTCCCTTATCGGCTGCCCAGCTTGGTTACCGAGCAGGGGATGCCGTTGTACAGGGGCATGCCGGAAAACTCGTCACCGTCTTCGTCCGACACGAAGAGGCCGGCGGCCACGCCGCGCTGCGTGCCGCTCCGGTCTTGCGGGTCGCGCGAGTACAGGCCCCAGCCATGCGAGAGAAAGACCGTACCGGGCAGGATATCGGTGGTCAGGCTGACCGGGACCTCGGCCGAGCCGTTCCGCGATGAGATCCGCACGCGCTCCTTGTCCGTGATGCCGCGCGCGGCGGCATCTTCGGCATGCATGGTCAGGGTGTTCTCCGGCATATTCTTTTCGATCCACTTCTCGTTGCGGTACAACGTGTTCATGTTGGCCTTGGTGCGGCAGGTCGTGTTGAGCAGGAGCGGATAGTCTGGATCCAGGGCCGGCGGGGCCATGACCAGCCGGTGCATGGCGGCCAGGAACTCCGGGGCGTTCAGACAGGCCCGCTTATCGCCGGTCTTGATGTCGTCCCAGATTTGGGGCTGTTTGCCCTTGGACAGGGTGAGTCCGTGCGGATGGGCCTCAAGTTCGGCATACGAGGTCCGGCCCGCGCGCGC
>JAKQBR010000083.1 GCA_029574005.1 Deltaproteobacteria bacterium
CGAGATCCTCGACCTCTTCGGCGTGGCCATCCAGGACATCAATGTGGACTTCAAGGGGTTGCTCTACAAGGTCTCCGTCCCGCGCCCCTTCAATCCGGATGCCGAGGCATCCCCGGCAAGCAAGAGGAACTGAGCCATGGAACCCACCGCACCATCCAAGCATACCGTCATACCCTTCGGCCCGCAGCATCCCGTCCTGCCCGAGCCCCTGCACTTCGACTTCGTGCTCGAGGACGAGAAGATCGTGGATGTCATCCCCACCATCGGGTATGTCCACCGCGGGCTGGAGGTCCTGGCGCAGAAAAAGGAGTTCACCGAGTTCGTATATGTCGCCGAGCGCATCTGCGGCATCTGCAGCTTCATCCACGGCATGGGATATTGCGAGGCCCTGGAGAAGATCATGCACATCGAGGTGCCGGCGCGCGCCCAGTACCTGCGGGTGATCTGGAGCGAGCTTTCCCGCGTGCACAGCCACCTCTTGTGGCTCGGCCTGGCCGCGGACGCCTTCGGGTTCGAGAACCTGTTCATGCAGGCCTGGCGTGCCCGCGAAGGCGTGCTCGACATCATCGAGGAGACCACGGGCGGCCGCGTCATCTTCGGGGCCTGCAAGATCGGCGGCGTGCGCAAGGACATCGACGGAGACACGCTGTCCCGGATCTCGGGTGTCCTGAACACGCTGCAGAGCGATGTCCAGGCCGTCTGTGATATCTTTTTGAAGGACAGCTCGGTGAAACACCGTCTGTGCGGGGTGGGCACGCTCTCCCGTGAAGACGCCTATGCCCTGGGCGCCGTAGGGCCCATGCTGCGCGCCAGCGGTATGGCCTACGACTGCCGCAAGCTGGGATATGCCGCCTTTTCCGACATCAACTTTTCCATCGTGACCGAGACGGACGGCGACTGCTATGCGCGCTGCGCCGTGCGCATCCGCGAGATCTATCAATCCTTCGATATCATCCGCCAGGCCATCGCCAAGATCCCGGGCGGCGAGATCTGCGCCAAGGTCAAGGGCGCGCCGGACGGTGAGGCGCTGGTGCGCTTCGAACAGCCGCGCGGCGAGGTCGTCTACTATGTGAAGGCCAACGGCACCAAGTTTCTGACGCGCTTCCGCGCCCGCACCCCCACATTCGCCAATATCCCGGCCATGATGCAGGTGCTCAAGGGCGCGAATTTCGCGGATGCACCCACCATAATCCTTACCATCGACCCGTGCATCAGCTGCACCGAGAGGTGAACAATGGCATTCTTCAGCATGGCAGGATCAACGATCGCGAACCTTTTCAAGAAGCCGGCCACGCGCCTGTACCCGGCGGTCGCGGCGAAATCAACGCCCATTACCCGCGGGCACGTGGCTATTGAGGTAAGTCAATGCGTCTTCTGCGGCATCTGCCGCAAAAAGTGCCCCACCCTGGCCATCAAGGTCGACCGTGAAGCCAAGACCTGGGAGATCGAACGCCTCAAGTGCATTGCCTGCGGCAACTGCTGCGAGGCCTGCCCCAAACAATGCCTGAGCATGGACAGCGCCTATTCCCGGCCGGTGTCCTCTTTGGAATTGAGGCAAACGCACGAGGTGGCCAAAGGTGCATGAGTTTTCGCTGGCAGCCCGGATCGTGGGCATCGCCGCCGAAAGGGCCGCGCGGGGCGGTAACGCCTCAAAGCCCCGCATCGATCTGATAATCGATGAAATGAGCGGCTACTCCGCCCAGAGGCTGGCCATCTATCTCGAGTTCCTTTGCGAGGAGGCCGGCCTTGCCGGCGCCGGGCTTACGGTGACCACCGCCAAGGCGCGCATGGAGTGTCCTGACTGCGGCGTCACCTTCGAGCGCCAGCGCTTTGCGCTTGCCTGTCCTGCCTGTCAGGGTATGGCCCGGCCGAGCCCGGCTACCGTTACGCTGTTTATCGATCATTGCGAGATATCTGCACAAACATCCAACCCTCTTTTCCCCTTTGTCTATCGGCCAGAGCAAAAGAAGGTCGTCCATCCAACCCCCACCCCACAGGGGCCACATGGATCGACCTTCTTTTGCGACAGCCGGAAGCGAGATGGGGAACATCAAGACCGGTAACGCGGCAAGGTTGGAAAGACCATAGATGACAAGGAGAGAACATGGGGAAAGGTTATATGGGAAAGATCCTCACCGTGGATCTTGATACCGCGACCTGGGTGGAAGAACAAGTGAGCGATGACATTTACGAACAGTACCTTGCCGGCCAAGGCCTGGGGGCCTACATCCTGTATAACCGCATCCCGGCCGGCGCCGACCCGCTGGGGCCCGAGAATATGCTGGGCTTCATGGCCGGACTCTTGACCGGCACCGGCAGCCTCTTTTCCGGACGCTGGAGCGTGGTGGGCAAATCACCCCTGACCGGCGGCTGGGGCGACGCCAACTGCGGCGGCCAGTTCGCGCCGGCCATCAAACGCTGCGGTTATGACGGCATCTTCTTCCGGGGGATCAGCGCCAAGCCGGTCTACCTGCTGATCGATCATGACTCGATCGAGCTCAAGGACGCCGGCGGGCTGTGGGGTAAAGACGCGGTTGAGACCGAGGAACTCCTGATGGAAGAGCACGGCACGGACGCCCGTGTTGCCACGATCGGACTCTCCGGCGAAAACCTCTCGCTCATCTCCGGCATCTGCAACGACCGCGGCCGCATTGCCGCCCGTTCGGGTTTGGGCGCGGTCATGGGATCCAAGAGGCTCAAGGCCGTGGTCCTGAAAGGATGCCGACGCATCCCGACGTACAACGATTTTGAGATCAAGCGCCTCAGCCAGAAATGCAACCGCTGGGTTCGATTCGATTTCCCCCGGTGGCCAGGGGCCTTAAACCATTACATGGGCGCCGCTATCGGTGCCCTGCCATTCATGATGGCCGTTGATGGTCTACTGTATAAATTCCTGAACGCCTGGTGGGGAACCTGCAGCATGAACCAGATGTCGGTGGGCATGGGGGATTCGCCCATCAAGAACTGGAAAGGCACCAACGTGGAATGGAATCTGTCCAAATCAAAAAGTGTGAATCCCGATGTCTTCACCGATTGCGAGATGGTTAAATACCACTGCTATTCCTGCCCCCTGGGCTGCGGCGGGGTCTGCTCCATCAGCGGCAAATATTCCGAGACCCATAAGCCCGAATATGAAACCGTGCTGGCGCTGGGCGGCCTCTTAATGAATGAAGACGCCGAGAGCATCTTCTACCTGAACGAGGTCCTCAACCGCGCCGGCATGGACACCATCTCGGCCGGCGGGACCATCGCCTATGCCATGGAATGCTTTGAAAAAGGCATCCTCACGGTAAAGGACACCGGCGGGCTGGATCTGACCTGGGGCAATACCGAGGCCATCATTGCCCTGATCGACAAGATGATCAAGCGCGAAGGCATCGGCGATATCCTGGCCGACGGCTCCAAGGCGGCCGCCGAGAAGATCGGCAAGGGATCGATGCAATATGCCATCCAGGCCGGCGGCCAGGAACCGGCCATGCA
>JAKQBR010000084.1 GCA_029574005.1 Deltaproteobacteria bacterium
ACGGACCTCAGCTACATGCTGCTGACCTTCTTCGTGCTGATCATGTCCATGTCGTCGATGAATGACAAGGCCTTCAAGGATGCCTTCGGGTTCCTGAACCAGGGGTTCGGCGTGCTCGAATTTCCGGCCCCGCAGAAGCTGCATTCGATGCCTTCACCGGTGGACGCCAATGTACTCAAGACCGTGGACGTGGCGACCCTGACCAAGGCCTTGAACGCCAGCGTGGCCCCCCCGTATGCCCTCGATCCCAGGACCGGGGCCAACAAATACTACGATGTCCGCCAGACCCCCCGCGGACTGGCAATCGCGCTGAACTCCGATCTGTTTTTCGATTCGGGATCGGCCCGCTTGAATCCTGAGATGGCCCCAGTGCTGGCCGGTATCGCCAAGGTGCTCAAGCGCAGCGGCTATCAGCTCGCGGTGGAGGGGCACACGGATGCCGTCGGCGATCCTCAGGCGAATGTGATGCTGTCGCTCGCACGCGCGCAGGGGGTGCTCGATACCTTCGTCTATGCCGCGGACATGAGCCCGCGGCGCTTCTCCCTGGCCGGATACGGACCCTTCCTGCCCCGCATGCCCAACGATACGGAGGCAGGGCGGGCCAAGAACCGGCGGGTTGAGGTCGTGCTGCTGAAAAACCGCTTATAAGACAAGAGAGTGCAGGAGGATATAGTATGGCACGCGAACGCGAAGAAGAGAAGGAAAAGGAAGAAGGCCAGGAAGAACCGAAGAAGAAGAAACGCTCGGCCAAGCTGTTCATCATCATCGGCGTGGCCGTGGTGCTGCTTGTGGGAGGCGCCGGAGGCGCTTACTATTTCCTCTTCATGGGCAAACCAGGCCACGGCGATGGCAAAAAGGTCGCGGCCGAGAAGTCGCATGGTGAAAAGGGCGAGGCGGCCGAGGGCGCCAATAAGAACCTCGACCCCTTCATCGTCAATCTGACCGATGCGCAGGGCACGCGCTACCTCAAGGCGGTCATGCAGTTGGAGCTGGGCTCTCCCGAGATCTCGGCCGAGCTGGACGAGAAGATGCCCATGATCCGTGACGACATCATCAGCCTGTTGTCGAGCAAGTCTTTCGAGGACATCTCGACGGAACCGGGCAAACGCGAGTTGAAGAAGGCCATCATCGAACGGATCAACAGGAATCTGGAGCGCGGCCAGGTGACGCGCGTATTCTTCACCGAATTCGTGGTCCAATAAGGAGTACGTATGGGACAGATCCTCAGCCAGGAAGAGGTAGACGCCCTCTTAAAAGGCGTGGTCGGCGGTGAGGTCGAGACCGAGACCGCGGCCCCGGCTCGGATGGATGAAGGCGAGGGCGCGAGCAGGTTCGATTTCGCGGCCCAGGACAAGGTCATCCGCGGCCGGATGCCCACCCTGGACGCCATCAACGACCGCTTCGCGCGCTTCTTCCGCACGGCCATATCCAACATGCTCAGGCGCATGGTGGATGTGACCACGGTATCGCTCGACACCTTGAAGTTCGGCAACTTCATGCGCTCGCTGCCGGTGCCGTCCAGCATCCATATCGTCCATATCGAGCCGCTGCGCGGAAACGCCCTGGTGGTGCTGGAGACCAAGCTGGTGTTCGCCCTGGTGGACAGTTTCTTCGGCGGACGCGGCAAGGGCGGGATGAAGATCGAGGGCCGCGAGTTCACCGCCATCGAACAGAAGATGCTGCAGAAGGTGGTCGGCGGGGTGATCCGCGAATGGAGCAACGCCTGGCAGCCTGTCTACGAGCTGGAATTCTCATACCTGCGTTCGGAGATGAACCCGCAGTTCGCCGGCATCATCCCCAACGAGGATGTCCTGATCGTCGTGCAGTTCGAGGTCGAGATGGAAGAGGTGACCGGGAACCTGATGCTGTGCGTACCGTACATGCTGATCGAACCGATCAGGGACCGCCTGTACGCGAGCTTCCACTCGGAGGAAAAGGTGAGCGTGGATACGAACTGGCTCAACCGGTTCAAGCAGGAGCTCATGACCGTGCCGGTGGAGATAACCGTGGAGCTGGGGACATCGAGCATCACCGGGAGGGAACTGTCGTCCTTGAAGACCGGGGATGTCATCGTTCTGGAGAAGGACGTCGGGGATGCGCTGATGGTCAAGGTGCAGGGCCTGCCCAAGTACTATGCCCAGCCGGGCAGGGTCAAGGACAACATGGCGGTGGAAATCAGACGCGTCGTAGAGCGGGAAGTATATTAGGGAGGGGCGTATGGGAGAACAGGAAAAACTGTTGGCGGAACTGGGAATAACGGAAGGCGCGAACGAGGCCGACGCCTTGACGAGCGGCGACGCCCCGGAAAAGGGCAAGGGGTCGGCGAACGATCAGGACCTCTTGGCCGAAGAATGGGCCAAGAGCCTGGAGGCCGAGGAAAGCGGGGGTGGCTCGTCATTGTCCGAACCCAAGTTCGAGGAGCTCAAAAAGGGCGGCTCGCCGGCGCAGGCCAGGGAACTGGACTTCATCCTGGACATCCCCCTGGAGGTGACGGTCGAGATCGGCCGGGCCAAGATGCTGATCAACGACCTGCTGCAGATCGGGCAGGGATCGATCATCGAGCTCAACCGTCTGGCCGGGGAGCCGCTGGACATCTACGTCAACCAGAAGCTGATCGCGCGCGGCGAGGTGGTCGTCGTGGGTGAAAAGTTCGGCATCCGCATCACGGATATCGTCAGCCCCCTGGAGCGTGTCAAGAGGCTCGGATGAAACGCGTAACCGCCCTGATCTGCGTGCCGGTCCTATGCCCCGGTATAGCCGCCGCCGCGGCGCAGCCGCCCTCCGACCTCGGATTGAAGAGCTTCGGCGTGGCGGTCGTTTTTATCGTCATCCTGGGCGCTTTTGCCTGGGCGCTCAAGACCTACGGACCGGCCGCGCGGATACGGAAATCATCGGGCTTGGACATCGTGGGGCGGGTGCCCCTGGGACCCAAGTCCGGTCTGGCCCTGGTGCGTGTCGGCAAAGACCTCCTGCTCCTGGGCGTGACCCAGGACCAGGTCAATCTGATCAAGGACCTGGGACAGGACGCGTTTGCGAAGGCCGTCGGCACGGAACTGGAAGATCGGCGAGGCGAGGCATGAAGAGCGGCTACGTCCTGATCGCCATGCTTGACCGTGAACCGGGGCGGCACAGCGCCGGGGCATACCCGGCAACACCGGAATGCCTGCCGCCGGTCGGCGAGAAACGGACGCGATGGCTCTCCCTGCGCGGTCTCAAGGCCCCCTTCCTGGTCAAGCTCGTGCTTTTCGGTCTGGCGGCTTGCCTCGTGCCGATGCTGGCCTCGGCGGCGGACGTCACCATCCCCAGCGTCAGCCTGGGCCTGAAGACCGCCAGCGATCCCAAGGACGTGGTGGGCGCCCTCCAGATCCTCTTCCTCCTGACGATCCTGGCGTTGGCGCCGTCCATCATGTTCATGATGACCTCGTTCACCCGCATCATCGTGGTCTTCGGCTTCCTCAGACAGGCGCTGGGCACCCAGCAGATGCCCCCCATGCAGGTGCTGACGGCCCTGGCGATCTTCATGACCATGTTCATCATGGCACCGACGTTCGACCGCATCAATGAGGAGGCGCTCAAGCCCTATCAGGCGGGGAGCATCACCTTCGATCAGGCCCTGAAAACGGCCGAGACCCCGCTGCGCGAGTTCATGTTCAAACAGACCCGCCAGAACGATCTGGCGCTGTTTTTGGGCATTCTCAAACAGAAGAAGCCGCTCAACCGCGATGAGGTTCCGACGCGGACATTGATCCCGGCCTTCATGATCAGCGAGCTCAAGACCGCCTTCCAGATCGGCTTTATCCTGTTCCTGCCTTTTCTGATCATCGATATGGTGGTGGCATCCATCCTCCTCTCCATGGGCATGATGATGCTGCCGCCGGTCATGATCGCGCTGCCCTTCAAGATCATGCTCTTCGTGCTGGTGGATGGGTGGGGGCTGCTGGTGGGTTCTCTGATCAAGGGCTTCGGATGACGCGAGCCGGAGGGCATTGAGAAGGCCTGTGCCGGGTAAGGCAAAGGCCCCTCGATGGGATACGACGACAGGGACTTCATCATGCATAAAAGACAAGGAGGACACCATGACATCTGAGACCCTTACCACGATCATGTCCAACGCCGTGGCGCTGACCTTGGTCGTCAGCGCGCCGATGCTGTTGTGCGGGCTGGCGGTCGGCGTGGCCATCAGTATATTTTCGGCCGTGACCCAGATACAGGAGATGACGCTGACGTTCGTGCCCAAGATCGTGGTGGTCTTCCTGTCACTGATCTTCGCCATGCCCTGGATCATCGAGAAGCTCAGCACCTATACCATCAACCTCTTTCAGATGATACCCATGCTCACGAGATGAATGACCTCATCCTCCTGGCCTGGAAAGACCTGCTCCCGCTGGTCTTTATCTTCATCCGCATCGGGGTCGTCTTCTCACTCGTCCCCTTCTTCGGCGCCGAGATCATGCCGCGGCGTCTCATGGCCATCATCGCACTGTTCCTGAGCCTGATCCTCCTGCCGGTAACCCCGCCCCTGGCGATCGACATCCAGGGCCTCAATGTCCTGACGCTGCTGATGTATATGCTCCATGAGATATTGCTGGGCATCAGCATGGGGCTGTCCGTGCAGGTGATCTTCGCCGGGGTGCAGATCGCCGGTGAACTCATGGGGTTTTCCATAGGGTTCTCCATCGTCAACGTGATCGATCCCATGACCGGCACCGAGGCCCCGGTGACCTCCAACTTCCTCTATATCATCGCGTTTCTGATCTTTATCCTCGTGGATGGACATCACATGTTCATTCGGGCCATCCAGGAGAGCTTCACCATGGCGCCCATCGGGGTCGGTTTGCCCCGGGCCGGGTTCTATCAGGCGGCATTGAATTACGCCGCCGGGATGTTCGTTATCGGCCTGAAGCTTGCGGCCCCGGTCATCGGAACACTGTTGCTGATCAACGTCGCCCTGGGTCTCATCTCGCGCTCCATACCCCAGATGAACATCTTTATCGTCAGCTTTCCCATCATGATCTTCATGGGCCTGTTCTTCATGATCCTCGTCATCAAGCTCATGCCCTTTTTCCTCCAGGGCCCGATCCGCAACGCCTGGGAGTTCATCATGGCATCGATGAAGCTGTTCTAACCAATCTCTCCCTTCTTCCTTCTCCCTTTCTTTTCCATCCGACTTGGGATATGAATCTCAGACGTATGCATACGCCCAAGCTTACGCCCATGATGCAGCAGTACCTCGAGATCAAGGCGCGGCACCCGGACGCCATCCTGTTCTACCGCATGGGCGATTTCTATGAGATGTTCGGTCAGGACGCCGTCGAGGCCGCGCCGATCCTGGGCATCGCCTTGACCACGCGCGACAAGGGCAAGGAAGATGCCATGCCCATGTGCGGGGTGCCGTATCACAGCGCCCAGGGCTATATCAACCGGCTGATCAAGACCGGCCGGAAGGTGGCGGTCTGCGAACAGGGCGAGATGAACGGCAAAGGACTGGTCCCGCGCGAGGTGGTCCAGGTGATCACCCCGGGACTGGTCGCCGAGGAGGCCCATCTCGAAGGCCGCAGGCCCAACTACCTGATGGCGGTGTGCAAGGCCGAACGCCAGGACCTCTATGGCCTGGCGTTCATCGATATCACGACCGGGGATTTCCGGGTCACCGAGCTCAACGGCTCAAACGATTTCTTCTCCGAGATCGCCCGTGTATCCCCCAGCGAGATTCTCGCCCCGGCCGAGGTCCAGGTGCCGGAGGGCTTCTATGTCACACCCTACCGTGCGCTCGACCGGCAAAAGGCCCAGGAGGTTTTGTCCGGCCATTTCAAGACGGTCGGGGTCAGAGGGCTGGGGCTGACGGACCAGGGCCCGGCCGCCATCGCGGCCGCCATGGCGCTGACGTATGTCCGGGACAAGCAGAAGGCCGCCATGGGATGCATCACCCATGTGCGGTTTTACAACCCCGGCCGCTTCATGCTCCTGGGTGCACACACGAGCCGCAACCTGGAGCTGTTCGAGACCCTGACCGGCGCTCGGGAAGGCAGCCTCTTCAGCCTCATCGACCAGACCGTGACCACGATGGGCGGCAGGCGTCTGGCCGACTGGCTTTCGTTTCCGCTCATGGACATCGATGAGATCAACGCGCGGCTCGATGCCGTGGCCGAGCTCAAAGAGAACGCCGGGCTCTTGAGCGAGATCCGTGCCGGCCTGAAGGGGGTCTATGATCTGGAACGCATCCTGGGCCGCATCGTCGCCGAGCGCGCCGGTCCGCGTGACCTGGTGGCGCTGGGACAGGGACTTGAACAGGTCCCGCCTCTCCAGGCGCTCTGCCGCACCCTGCGGGCCCCGATGGTTACGAGCCTGCGCCTCGACCCCCTGGAGGCCGTCTCGGGAAGGATACGCGCCACGCTCGTGCCCGACCCGCCCCTGAGAATCGGCGACGGCGGGTTTATCTTAGACGGCGTGGATGCCGAGCTGGACGAGTTCCGCTCCATCCGCAAGGATTCGCGCACCTTCATGGCCCGGCTCGAGGCCTCGGAACGCCAGGCGACCGGTATATCCACCCTGCGCATCGGCTACAACAGGGTCTTCGGGTACTATATCGAGGTGACCAAGGCCCATGCCGCCAAGGTGCCCGAGCGCTACATCCGCAAGCAGACCCTGGTGGGCGCCGAACGTTTCATCACCCCGGAGCTCAAGGAATACGAGGCCAAGCTCTTAGGCGCGCAGGAGGCCATCGCGGACATCGAGGCACGCCTGTTCAAGGCGTTGCGTGACGATATCGTGCAGGCGGCGGACGCCGTCAAGGCCACGGTGGAAGACCTGATCGTGCTGGACGTGCTCGCCTCACTGGCCTGGCTGGCCTTGCAGAACGACTACGCACGGCCGCAGGTGGACGGCGGACGCGGCATCGAGATCAAGGGCGGGCGGCATCCGGTGGTGGAGAAGGTGCTCAAGCCGGGCCAGTTCGTGCCCAACGACTGCCGCTTTGAACCGGAGACGGACAGCGTGCATATCATCACCGGTCCGAACATGGCCGGGAAGTCGACCTACATGCGGCAGATCGCGCTGATGTTGATCCTGGCCCAGATGGGCTCGTTCGTGCCTGCCCGGCAGGCCCGCCTCGGGGTGGCGGACCGCATCTTCACCCGCATCGGCGCGCTGGACAACCTGTCGGCCGGCCAGAGCACCTTCATGATGGAGATGAGCGAGACGGCGGATATCCTCCACAACGCCACCGCGTCGAGCGTGATCGTCCTGGATGAGATCGGCCGCGGCACATCCACCTATGACGGCATGTCGCTGGCCTGGGCCGTGGCCGAGTGTCTGGATGAACGCCGGGCGCGCACCTTCTTTGCCACGCACTACCATGAGCTGGCCGATCTGGCGCGCCGCCGCAAGGGCGTCAAAAACTTCCACATGGCGGTGGACGACAGCGACCGCGAGGTGGTCTTCCTGCGCGAGGTCAGGCGCGGCGCCATCGGCAAGAGTTACGGCATCCATGTCGCCAAGCTGGCCGGCATCCCCGAGGAGGTGATCCACAGCGCCCGCCAGGTGCTGGCCTCGGTCGACCGGAAGGCCAAGGGCGTGGGGTCCAGGGCCGAGGCGCCGGTGCAGGGCAGCCTGTTCGGCGATGACACCTCGCCGGAACACCCCGTCATCAAGCTGATCTCAGGACTCGACCTGACCCGCCTTACGCCGCTGGAGGCACTGAACCTGCTCGCCAGCATGAAAGAACAGATCGAGAAGGCTGCCCGATAAGCCCCCCTGTGCTGTATTAAGCCTTTTGGAAATCGACCGATAGGGGATCATAGCGACGGAAAAAAAAGGGGTCAAGGGATATGACACTCAGCGAAGTTAATGAGCACAGCACAGGGAAGTGGGAAAACGTGAGGCCGGTCGTCATCTATTTCGCCGGTGAACGTTTCGTTGTCGAGTACAACGATCAGAGCAGCCAATCGGCGTCGCCCGTCGTGGCGATGGTCCATTCGTATCTGGGCAACCTAACCCTCACCAAGAACGACCACTGATCTTAAAACCAACCCCAGGGGGGATCGGACATGCAGGGATCTCCCCCTGGGTACTTTCCAGGTTTTGGCGCCCGTGAAGCGCATGAGCATGCAACACGGGGTAAAAAACGCGTGAAAAAATGGCGTGCGTGCGAAACAGGCGGGAATTGCCTTGCCAATTTGAACAAGGTTATCTATTGAAATTCTATGCTGGATGATTCCCAAGGCATCCAAGACAAGCGGGTGATCGTCATCGATGATGACGAAGGCGACTGCTGCCTGGTGGAGGATATCCTGGCCGAGGAGGGCATCGAGGTCGTCAAGGCCGTCGGCGGTGAACAGGGGGTGCGCATCCTGACCGAGCAGGAGTTCCCGGTGGTGATCACCGACTTGCGCATGCCGGACATCGACGGCTTCGGCATTATCGACTTCATCCGCAAGCGACACAAGGACAGCCTGATCATCGTGCTCACCGGCTATGCCAGCATCGACAGCGTCATCATCGCGCTCAGACTGGGGGCCTACGATTACATCATCAAACCGTTCGGCCCGGACCTGCTCAAGCTGACGGTCAAGCGGGCCTTCGACTTCATCCAGGTAAGGGATGAGCGCGACCGCTTGAGGCAGTTCGATCTGATCATGGAGCTGGCGCGCACCATGTCGCACGAGGTCTTTCAGCCGCTGACCGTGCTCATGGGCAAGACCAACGACATCATCCGTTCGACCGACGATAAAGACGTGAAGGCAATGGCCAGGAGCGTCCTGGACGAGTCGCGCAAGATCCGCGACATCATCCGCAAGATGGACCACCTCGACCCGACCGAGACCAAGTCCTTCCCCGGCGGGCATACCATCATCGATATCGACAAGTCTTCCCCGGAAAAGAAAAAGGAGCAATGAAGCCCGTGTAGCCTTGGTCGCAAGGTGACGGGACTTTGTACGCGCGCCCGAGGTCTGGCCGAAACCCGTCCTCGACTATCGCTGCATTACCGCGCCTGTTTTTTCTTGAAGGCCGAACCGCCCAGGTAGGCCTCGCGGATCTTGGGGTCGGACTTGAGGTCGTGGGACGTGCCGGCGGCGGCGATGCGGCCGTTTTCCAGCACATAGCCCCGCGAGGCGACCCTCAGGGCCTTGAGGGCGTTCTGCTCGACCAGGAGGATGGTCGTGCCCTGCGCATTGATCTCGGCGATGATGTCGAAGATCTGTTTGACGAGGATGGGGGCCAGACCGAGCGACGGCTCGTCCAGGAGCAGCACCGTGGGCGCGCTCATGAGCGCCCGGCCGATGGCGAGCATCTGCTGCTCTCCGCCGGAGAGCGTGCCGGCAAGCTGCCGTTTGCGCTCATTCAGGATGGGGAAGAGGGTGAAGACCCTGTCCTTGGCCTGGGCCACCCCGGCCCTCTCAGCCTGGCGCGTGTACGCCCCCAGGTTGAGGTTTTCCTCCACGGTGAGCGTGGGAAACACCCGGCGGCCTTCGGGCGAAAGCGAGATGCCTTTGCGCACGATCTCATGGGCGCTCGCCTTGTTCAGGTTCTCGCCGTTCAAGGCAATGGAGCCCTCGCCGATTGACACCAGTCCGGCGATGGCCTGGAGCAGGGTCGATTTGCCGGCGCCGTTGGCCCCGAGCACGGTCACGATCTCGCCCTTTTCAAGGTGCAGGTCGATGCCGTCAAGGGCCCTGATACCCCCGTAGGACACGGACAGTCCGCTGATTTCAAGCAGAGGCGCCATGGCTACGCGTCCTCCTCCTCTTTCCCCAGGTAGGCCTCGATCACCTGCGGGTCTGCGTACACGTCTTCGGGCGTCCCTTCCGCGATCTTATTCCCGCCGTCCAGGACCACGACCCAGTCCGAGATGCCCATCACCATGTTCATGTCGTGTTCGATCAGGAGGATCGTGACGTGGTCGTCGTGGATAAGGCCCTTCAAGAACGCCATGAGGTCCTCGGTTTCCCTGGGGTTGAGCCCGCTGCTGGGCTCGTCGAGCACGAGGAGGTCGGGGTCGGAGGCCAGGGCCCGGGCGATCTCGAGCATGCGCTGCGAGCCGTAGGCGATGTTCTTGGCCAGTTCGTGCCTTGATCTGGCAAGGTTCACCTGGGCGAGCCTGCGCTCCGAGATCTCACGGATCTCGTTTTCCTCGTCTCTCTGTCGGCGCGTTTTGCATATCGATGAGAGGATGCCGGCGGAGCTCCGGCAGTGCCTGCCCGCCATGACGTTTTCCAGGCAGGTCATGTCCGGGAACAAGCGGATGTTCTGGAAGGTGCGCGCGATGCCGTAGGATATGATGCGGTGGGGCTTGTGCCCGGTGATGTCCCTGCCGTTGAACAGCACCGTACCCTTCTCCGGGCGGTAGATCCCGGTCACCACGTTGAAGACCGTGGTCTTGCCAGCGCCGTTCGGGCCGATAAGGCTCAGGATCTCTCCCTTGTACACCTTGAGGTCGAAGCCGTTTACCGCCACGAGCCCGCCGAAGATCTTCGTGAGGTCCTTTGTCTCGAGCACGACCTGGCCCGCGGAATGTCTGCGCGAGCTAGGCATCGGACCTCCCCGTGTCGTCGAACAGGGACTTGAGGCCGACCGCGCCGCGCTTTCTCGGCCAGGCGCCGCCGGGACGGAACATCATCATGAGGATCATGGCCGAACCGAAGATGAGCATCCGATACATGGCAAAGGGCCGGAAGATCTCGGGGAACAGGCTGATGAAGGCCGCCCCGACGAGCACGCCCGGGATCGAGCCCATGCCGCCGATGAGCACGATGCAGAACATCAGGCAGGACTCCATGAAGGTGAAGCTCTCCGGAGACACGCACATGAGCTTGCTTGCATAGACGTTGCCCGCAACCCCCGCGAGCCCTGCCCCGAGCACGAAGGCCAGCAGCTTGTACTTGCGGGAGTCGATGCCGCTCGCGTTCGCGGCCGTCTCGTCCTCGCGGATATAGTTCCACGCGCGGCCGATGCGCGAGTGCTGCAGGCTCAAGAGCCCCAGGATGCTCAACCCCACGATGATCCAGATGAGGAAGTAGTACTCGATGGAGGAATCCACGACCATGGGGCCGAGCGCGGGGAAATCGATGCCGAACACGCCGTTGGGCCCGCCGGTGAGGTCGAAGGGGTTGTTGATGAGCGCCAGACGGATGATCTCGCCCAGGCCCAGGGTCACGATGAGGAGATAGTCTCCCTGGAGGTGGATGACCGGCGAGCACACGAGGTAGGCGAACAGGCCCGCGGCCAGGGCGCTTACGGGGATCAGCGCCAGGACGGGGACCCCGAACTTGGTATTGAGGATCGCCGTGGTGTAGGCCCCGATGGCGTAGAAGCCGGCATGTCCCAGGTCAAAGAGGCCTACCTCGCCGAGCACGATGTTGAGGCTCAAGCCCAGCAGGGCATAGATGCCGAAGAAGAAGGCGATATCGATGAAGTAGTCGCTCACCAGGAACGGATAGACCGCGAAGGCCGCCACCACGAGCGACACGCGCAGCGGTTGTGCGGTGAAATACTCCCTGATGTCCGTACCGTTTGCCTGGCCCATGCCGTTACACCTTTTCCGCCGTCTTTTCTCCGAGCAGTCCCGTCGGCCGCAAGATGAGCACGAGGATGAGGATGATGAAGACGAACACGTCCTTCCAGGCCGCCGAGATGTAGGCCGCCCCCAGCATCTCCAGGACGCCTAGGATAAGCCCGCCGACCATGGCGCCCGGGATATTGCCGATGCCGCCCAGGACCGACGCCGTAAAGGCCTTCAGACCGTAGTTCCAGCCCATGGTGAAGCTGATCTGGCGGTAGTACATGCCCACCATGATGCCGGTCATGGCCCCGAGCGCGGGCCCTAAGGTAAACACGAAGAGGATCACCTTGTTGATATTGATCCCCATGAGGGAGGCGGTCTTGCGGTCGTGGGCCGTGGCCCTGACCGCGGCGCCGAAGGTGGTTTTCTGCACGATGAAGTACAGAAGCCCCATGAGCAGGAAGGACATCGCGAGGATGATCACCTGCAGGAGCGAGAGGTTGATGCCGGAGATCTCGAGATGGGCATTGGGGATGGACGCAGACGGGTAGGCCTGGAAGCGGGGGCCCCAGATGACCATGATGGCGTTCTGTAGCACGATCGATGCGCCCAGCGCCGAGACCACGGCCGGGAGCCTTCCGGCCTGGTAAACCGGCCGGTACGCGATGCGCTCGACGATGATGCCCACGCACGCGAGGCACGCGCCGGCGATCAGGATCGAGGCCGTGAGCGCGCCCCAGAGACCGAAGCGGGCGGTCAGGGCCGCGGCGCCGAAAACCAGCACGGTATACCCGATGTACGACCCTAAGGTGAAGAAGTCGCCGTGGGCGAAATTGATCAGCTTCAGCACCCCGTACACCATGGTATAGCCCAGGGCGATGAGCGCATAGAACGAGCCGATGGTCAGCCCGTTGATGACCTGCTCCAGGATTACTTCCATCTACGCTCTCGTGCCGTGGTGCCTGTTCTGCGGTAAGACGCTACTTGGTGATGACGATCTTGCCCTGGGCATTGACCGTGTACAGGTAGAACGGCACGCCTTCCCGGTCTCCCTGAGCGGTGAACCCGATGGGACCGGTGATGCCGGGAGCGCCGTTCACCTGGTCGCGCAGATAGGAGGCGAGCTTAGTCGAATCGGTGGTCCCGGACTTGTTGATGGCATAGGCGATGACGTTGAGTGCATCGGCCGCGTAGATGGGCCACGGGCTCGACGGGATATTGCCGAACCTGGCCTTGTAGGCCGCGAGGAACTCCTTGGCCATGGGGTAGGGCAGGTCGCCGGGCAGCGGCTCGTTGGTCATGTAGCAGCCCGCGGCGATGTTGGTGCCCGCGATCTTGACGAATTCGTCGTTGATGGCCGCATTGCCGCCCACGAAGGGGCAGGTGATGCCGATGTCGCGGGCCTGGGTTACGAGGAGCGCCGCCTCGGCGTAGTAGCCGGTGAAGTACCAGACATCCGGCTTCGCTTCGCGCAGCGTGGTCAGGGAGACGCGGAAGTCTTTCTCGCCCGGGGTGATGGCGTCATAGTAGACGATCGAGACCTTGCCCGCCTTGACCATGGGGGCAAGCGCGGCCTTGGTGTCTTCGGCCAGGCCTTTGCCGAAGGCGGTATTGTCATGCATGATGGCGATGCGCTTGGCGCCGAACTTCTTCGGGACATATTCGGCAAAGAACTTGCCCTGGGAGTCGTCGCGGCCGCAGGTGCGGAAGAAGTACTTCAGGTTCCTCTGGGTCAGCCTCACCGCGGTCACCCCGTAGCCGATGTTCACCTTCTTGAACTTTTCGTAGATGTTCGAGGCGGGCTCGCACACCGAGGAGCCGTAGGTGGATACCACCGCGACCACGTCCTTCTGCGTCACGAGCTTCTGCGCGGCCAGCGCCCCTGACTTGGGCTCGCCGGCGTCGTCCGCCACCCTGAGCACGACCTTCTTCCCGCCCAGGATGCCGCCCTTTTTGTTGATGAGGTCGGCCGCAATCTCGCAGGACTGCTTCGCCATCTGGCCCTCATAGGCCCAGGCGCCGGTAATCGGACCCTGGAGACCGATGACCACGGTTTCGTTGGAGGCAAACGCGGTGCCGGAGATCAATAGGAAAAACAGCGCACAAACCGGTAGTCTGAACTTTTTCATCCCGCTCTCCTTGCTGCTGGTTTTATCCTTTCGCGCCCTGATTGACGAAGGTGCGTAAGACCTACAGGATAAGCTCTATCACGTTCTGAATCATTCATTCGGGCGTGCCTGTCAAGGGGTTTTTCGCATCGTCCCTTTTCGCCTGCGCCCGGACGGCGGCGGGTGAGAGATCGTCCGTCTCGCGCCCGATCTGGAGCAGGATGATGGCCCCGATCACCAGGGCCCCGCCCGCGACCTGCGCCGGCGAGAGGGTCTCTGAAATGAGGATGAACGCCAGGAACGCCGCCGAGATGGGCTCGAGCGTGGCGGTGATGATGGCGCGCGTGGCCCTGATGTGGTTTATGCCCTGGGAGAAAAGCCCGAAGGGGATCAAGGTCCCGAAGACCGCCACGAAGACGATGAGAAGCCACTGCCGTGCGGTGTGGCCCGGATCAATGAAAATGAGCGGGCCGAAGGCGCTGTTGAGGCTTATGCACGCGAGGAACAGGGAGTAGAAGAGCACGGTCCAGGGGGAGGAGCGGTGCATCTGGCGCTCGGACACAAGGGTGTAGGCCGCAAAGAAGACCGCCGAGCACAGGCCCCAGAGGATTCCCGTCCGGTTCATGCCCGAGGCAGAGAGCCCCGGTCCCCCCACCGCCAGGTAGCAGCCCGCAAGAGACAGGGCCAGGGCCAAGATCTTGGCGGGGGTGCAGCGCTCCTTCAAGAAGAGCATCGAGAACACGGCCACGAGGATCGGCGCGAGATACTGGATCAGGATGGCCAGGGCCACCTGGACGTACTTGATCGCGAGGAAATACGACATTTGAAGCATCGGTGTGATCACGACCCCGAGGAGGAGCAGGGGGAGCACCTGCGTGAGTCTGATCATCAAGAGCGGCCTCCTGGCCGTTGCGAGCAGCGCGAAGAGCAGGGCGGAAGCGATCGTGACCCGCGCCTGGACAAGCTCAGACGGCGTTATCCCGGACCGGAAGAGATACTTGCCCGCGATGCCCGAGCAGGCCCACAACAGGGCCGCGCCCATCACGTAAACATAGCCTTTGATCGGGTTTGCGGGTGGCATAATTTCAGGGAAGTGAGGCCGGATTGATGCCGCAATGGCCGCATCGATTCCCCGTTCGCGCGAGGCATCGATCTTTTCCGGCTCGGGCCTGGCGTCCTGTGCATGCCACAGGCCTGCGGGTCAGATCGTCCGTAAGCGGGACAACATCAGGCAGCCCCGGAGAGGCATACGCCTCGCACTCGGTTTTGAACGGCATGAGATACAAGGGCATGCTTCACGCTAACAGATTGGCCGGGGAGACGCAATGTCCCATCTCAGAAAGGAAGAACAGGAAGCCGTTTAAGAACCGGCGGCCTGGGGGGGGCGATGCCGGCAATTGCGCTTACTTCATTTCATGATGCGCGATGCCCCGTCCCTGATCATGCCAGGGACGGGGCATCGCGTGCAGCGGATAATCGATGGGGCCTAACGGCAGAGCTCGCGCGCGATGATCATGCGGCGGATCTCGGAGGTCCCGGCGCCGATCTCCAGCAGTTTGGCGTCCCGCCAGAGCTTCTGGATGGGGTACTCCAGGCAATAGCCGTACCCGCCGTGGATCTGCACCCCGTCACAGGCCACCTTGGTAGCCGTCTCGGCCGCGAAAAGGATGGCCGCCGCGGCCAGCTTGTCAAGCTCGGTTCCCTTGCCGCCCTTTTTGCCGTTCGGAGAGTCGGCGAAGCGCGCGGCCTTGTAGACCAGCCCGCGCGATGCCTCGACCAGACAGTACATGTCGGCCAGTTTCTGCTGGATCATCTCGAAGTCCTTCAATGCCTTGCCGAACTGCTCGCGTTCCTTGGCGTACTTAATCGAGTAGAGCAGGGCCTGTTCGGCGCTGCCCAGCGAATTGCCGGCCAGCGTGATGCGCTCGTATGCCAGGCCTGAGGTGACGACGTGCACGCCTTGGTTTTCCTCGAACAGCAGGTTCTCGGCCGGGACCTCGACGTCTTCGAAGCTGAATTCAACCGTCGGTGACCCGCGCATGCCGCACTTGCGGAGCTTCTTGGACACGGTCACACCCTTGGAGTGGGCATCCACCACGAAGGCGCTGATGCCGTGCGCGCCTTTTTCCGGCGCGGTCTTGGCGTAGACCAGCAAGGTGGAGGCCACGGTGCCGTTGGTGATGAACATCTTGGTGCCGTTGATGATGTATTTGTCGCCCGCCTTCCTGGCCGTGGTGCGCATGCCGCCCAGGGCGTCGGACCCGGCGTTCGGCTCGGTCAGGCACAGGGCGCCGATATGTTCGCCCGTGCACATGGGTGGCAGGAATTTCCGGCGCTGTGCCTCGTTGCCGTTCTTGTAGATGTTGTTGGCGCACAGGTTGGAATGCGCGGCATAGGTCATGGAGAGGGCGGGGGAGATGCGGGCGATCTGTTCCACGGCCAGTGTCTGCATCATGATGCCCTGGCCGGCGCCGCCGTAGGACTCGCCGATGGTTATCCCCAAGATTCCGAGGTCGGCCAATTGCTTGAAGAAGCCGTCAGGGAGCTTGTCCTCTTCGTCGATTTCTTCCTGGATGGGGCCCAGATAGTTGTCCGCCCACTTGTAGACGGTTTCGCAGAGCATGCTTTCTTCATTGGTCAGGTCATTGGTCAATAGTTCCATAATGGTCTCCTTTTCAATGCAAGATTAAATTATGATTGACACGTATATCAATAAATGTTAATCTATGTCAATAATTAATTGACAGTAAATATTAAGTATTGCTATATGGCTTCTATCAAGGTAAAAGAGGTCGGATAAGGCGATGAATTTAGGTTCCCTGCTCAGGAAGAAACGCAAGGAAAAAGGGCTGACCCTCAAACAGGTGGCCGAGAAGGCCGGCATCTCCGAGGGTTTCCTCTCCCAGGTGGAGAACGACGTCAGCTCGCCGTCGGTGGACAGCCTGGTCAAGATCTGCAACGCCATCGCCTTGAATGCCGGGGACCTGATCCGCGAGGCCGAGAAAAAGGAACGCTTCGTGGTGATCCGCAAGTCCGAGTGGGAGGATGTGGAGATCCCTTCCTCAAGGTTCGTGACGCGCCGATTTTTCGCCCCCGACAACCGTGAGCTGATCGACAGCTCGGTCATGGCGCTGGAACCGGGCGCCTCGATCCCGGGGCGCAAGAACCTGAAACGCAGCCAGGAGATCCTGTGCGTATTGAAAGGCACGGTCGAGCTCATGTGCGGAAGCGAGACCGTCAACCTCTTCGAAGGCGACTCGGTGCATTATTACTGGTCCGCGCCCGAAAAGCAGATGATCACTAACAGGTCCAAGGGCTTGTCCGTGGTCCTTTGGGTGGGGACGTTGTAGGATATTCATTCTATATTTTAATAATTTTAATCTGTTTTGGTGAAAAACCTCCGCTGGAGCGGATGGAATACTGAAGGATAAATGGAAAAGGAGGTAAAAAGCATGATCAAGTTCAGCGAGCAGCAGTTGAAGATTCCCAAGCTGATGAGGCCGGTATATTTGGTGACGGCTGGGCAATCGAAGTTTGATCGGGCCTTTCCGCACAAGCGTACGGAGGAGCTGTGTGTGG
>JAKQBR010000093.1 GCA_029574005.1 Deltaproteobacteria bacterium
CATTCGAGCCGCCGGTCTCGACGCCGATGGCGCGCATGATCAGGATGGCCGCCGCGCGCATCTTCTGGTACTCGAGATCGGTCAGCGTCTGGGCCGGGGCCACGGTGATGGAATCCCCGGTGTGTACGCCCATGGGGTCAAGGTTTTCGATCGAGCAGATGATGACCACGTTGTCGGCCTTGTCGCGCATGACCTCGAGCTCGTATTCCTTCCAGCCGATGACCGACTCCTCGATCATGATCTCGCTGATCATGCTGGCGTCCAGACCGGCCCTGGCCTGTCGCTCGAGGTCTTCCGGGTTGTAGGCCACGCCACCGCCGATCCCGCCCAAGGTGAATGACGGCCGTATGATGACCGGGAACCCGATTGCCGACGCCACCTGAAAGGCCTCGTCCATGCTGCGCGCGAAGCCGCTGCGCGGCACCCTCAGACCGATGTCCTCCATCGCATTGCGGAAGCGCTCGCGATCCTCGGCCTTGTGGATGACGTCCAGCGACGCCCCGATCATCTCGACCCCGAACTCTTGCAGCACCCCGGCCTCGGCCAGCTCCACGGCGGTGTTGAGCCCGGTCTGGCCGCCCAGCGTCGGCAGGAGCGCGCAGGGCCGCTCACGAGCGATGATCTTGGCTACGGCATCCTTGGTGATGGGTTCGATATAGGTCCTGTCCGCCAGGTTGGGATCGGTCATGATCGTGGCCGGGTTGGAGTTGACGAGCACGACCTCGTAGCCTTCCTCCTTGAGCGACTTGCAGGCCTGGGCCCCGGAATAATCAAACTCGCAGGCCTGGCTGATGACGATCGGGCCCGAGCCGATGATGAGGATCTTCTTGAGGTCAGTGCGTTTCGGCATTCTCGTTACCCGTTGTGCGCCTGCATGAGCTTCAGGAAATCTTCGAAGAGGTAGCCCGCATCGAGCGGTCCCGGCGAGGCCTCGGGGTGGTACTGTACGCTGAAGGCCTTCAGTCCGGGGTAGGCCAGACCTTCGAGCGTGCCGTCGTTCAGGTTGATATGCGTAACCACCGTGTCCTTCGGCAGGGTCTCGCTCAGCACCACAAAGCCGTGGTTCTGCGAGGAGATCTCGATCCTCCCGGTCGCGAGGTTCTTGACCGGCTGGTTGACTCCGTGGTGTCCGAACTTGAGCTTGGCCGTCTTGCCTCCCACGGCCAGGCCCAGAAGCTGGTGTCCCAGACAGATCCCGAAGATGGGTTTCCTGCCGAGAAGCGCGCGGATAGTCTGAACGGCATAGGTAACAGGCTCGGGGTCGCCCGGGCCATTGGAGAGCATGATCCCGTCAGGCTGCAACGCCAGGATGTCTGCGGCGGCGGAGCGGGCCGGCATGACTATGACCTCGCAGCCCAACGCCTCGAGACGCCTGAGGATATTGTACTTGACCCCGCAATCGAGCACCACCACCCGCAGACGGTCCTTGGGTCCGATCTTGAGCGTTTGAATCCTGCCGTCCTTCCATAGGTAGGGTGAGGTGCACCCCACATGCGCCACCATGTCCTGGCCCACCAGGCCAGGATAGGCGCGAACCCGTTCAAGGAGGCCGGCCCTGTCATCGACTCTCGTTGAGAGGATGCCCCGCATGGCGCCGGCCGTGCGGATCTTCTTGGTAAGCGAGCGGGTATCGATGCCGTCCACGCCCAGCTTGCCGTGCGCCTTCAGGAAATCCTTCACGGTGCGTCGGCTGCGCCAGTTGCTGGGTTGATCCTGATATTCCTTGACGATGTAGCCTTCCAGGTGGATGCCCTCTGATTCCATGTCGGCGTCGTTCACCCCGTAGTTGCCGATCAGGGGGTAGGTCATGACCAGGATCTGGCCCTTGTAGGAGGGGTCGGTCAAGACCTCCTGATACCCGGCCATGCCGGTGTTGAACACCACCTCACCCACCACCTCGCCCTCACCGGCAAAGGCGTATCCTTGATAGCTGCTCCCATCCTCCAGCACCAGCAGGGCTGGGGGGTCGGTCCTTTTCAGGGGCAAGCATGGCCTCCCATTTTTTTTGAAAGCTCTCATTAGGTTGAGATGCGCCAAAAGTCAATCACGCGTTTGAAGGGTGATGTCTCTTGCGCTTAAAAAGCCTCAACCCTTCAGTACTTACAGCACCGGCAGATAGTTGTCGATCTCGAACTGGCTGACATGGATCCTGAACGCGTCCCATTCCCTCTGTTTGTTCTCGATAAATTTACCGAAGATATGATCGCCCAGGGCCTCGCGTACCAGCGCGCTAGCGGAGACCTCTTTAATGGCCTCGAAGAGGTTGCCCGGGAGCGATACGATACCCGCCTTTTCGCGTTCGTGTTCGTTCATCTCGAAGATGTCTTCTTCTACCGGGTCGGGCAGCTTGTATTTCATTTCGATGCCCTTGATGCCGGCCGCCAACATGACGGTGAAGGCCAGGTAGGGGTTGCAGGCGGGGT
>JAKQBR010000098.1 GCA_029574005.1 Deltaproteobacteria bacterium
ACATGACCAACGCCAGTATGCACAACAAACTGTCGGCTCCTAACGGAGACCACGCATATGAAACTTCTCTCCATTACTGGCTTATCCCTAATATCCTAAAATCAAAACCTCCCGGTCTCTCAAGGGAGATTTACATATGAACATCAAAGCAAGCACTGCAAAGGAGATTGGTATGAGAACACTGTATCGCGTGTATTGTCTGGTTGCACTAGTTTTGCTCGGGCTGCCCGGCGTGGGCCAGGCTTCCGGCAAGGATCCCGTGGTCTTCGTGCATGGGCTCTTGGGCACCACGATCGGCTTCGATGACATGATCAATTTTTTTGCCGACCCGGCGAACAAGGTTGTCCTGGACAATAACTGCGATCCGGTCGTGCTGGAGAGCGTGTGGACCAAGAGCATCATCACCTCCAGGAATGAACTGTTCACCTTCACGTACAATTATGCCACGGACCCTGTGGATGTCTCGGCCCGGCAGCTGGGGCTGGTCATCGATATCATCTTGAGGGCAACCGGCAAGAAGCGCGTGGACATCATTGCCCATTCACTGGGTTCGACGGTCTCCCGCTACTATCTGAAGAATATCCCCGGCGCGCAGAACAAGGTCGATGCCTGGGTGTCGATGGGCGGCCCCAACAAGGGCTGCGACGGATGGAATTACCTGAACTGCTGTACGGGCCTCTTCTGGAGCGGATGCTGCGTGATGAACCCGACTCTGATGACCTACTTCAACTACCCCGACCCGACGCCTCAAACCAGTGGGTTTCCGCGCTACATCACCATCCGCTCGAATGGGGACGAGAACGCCGTCCTTGAACCGCCTGCCGGCTCCGGGCTGACTCCCGGACAATATTCCGTGGAGCTGGATGGGGCCGTGAATATCATAACGGATGCCTACAGGATTCCGCTCTCCATGGACCATTACGACTATCTGTCAAGATCGCAGACGGATTTCTGGAGACACATCATGTACTATATTGACGACAGAAACGTTCGCTAGTCCATGGGCCCGGCACACCGAAGAGGGGAGTTCCCAGACCCTCTCCGGCTGGGCCTGCGAAACCCTGCCGCTCAAGAGCGGGGAGACTATCGCGCATCCTGGATCTCCCACAGGAACCCGGAAGGCACCTGGTAGGATTCCCGGCCGTACAGGGCGCGCACGCGCGCCCAGGAGAGGAAGGCCTGCTGGCGCGCGCGGGTGATGCCGACGTAGAGGAGCCGGCGCTCCTCCTCGATGTCGTCCATGTTTTCCATGGAGCGCGAGTGTGGCAACAGGCCTTCCTCCAGTCCCAGGATGAAGACGTAGTCGAACTCCAGGCCCTTGGACATGTGCAGGGTCATGACGCTCACCTTCTCGCCCGGGACCATGTCCGTGCCGGTGATCAGGGCCTTTTCCTCCAGGTAGTGCATGAGGTCGCTCGTCCCCTCGGCGCTGGCGATGAGCTCGCGGATGTTGGTCAAGCGGTCCTCGCCGTCGATCTCGGCCTTGAGCTCGGCCTCCAGCCCCGTGACGTCCAGGACGGCCTGCATGAGGTCGCTGACCTGGCCCTGTCCGCGTTCCTTGATCTCGGAAAGCTGCCGGAGGAAGTCCTGGGCCCCCTTGGCGCCGGGGTTCTTGAGCACGCCGGCTGCCAGGGCCGATTCCATGGCCTCCAGGGTGGGAGACCCCTTGGCCCGGGCATAGGTCTGGAGCTGGGCCAGGCTCTTGGGGCCGATGCCCCGGGACGGGGTGTTGATGGCGCGGCCCAGGGCCTCTTCGTCGCGCGGGTTGGCGATGATGCGCAGATAGGCCAGAATGTCCTTGATCTCGCGGCGTTCATAGAAGCGCATGCCGCCGAAGACCGCATAGGGGATACCCAAGTGCACGAGGTTTTCCTCGATCACGCGGGACAGGGCATTGACGCGGTAAAAAACCCCGATTGCCGCCGGACTCACGCCCTGGTCCATCAGGCCCCGGATGGTATGCGCGGTCCAGGCGGCCTCGCGCTCGTCGTCCGAAAACTCCTTGATGGCGATGTCCTCGCCGCCTGGCTTGAGCGCTCTCAGCTTCTTGGGCGCACGGTAGCGGTTGTTGGCGATCAAGGTGGCGGCGGCGGTGAGGATGCCTTCGGTCGAGCGGTAGTTCTGCTCCAGGGTCACCACCCGCGCGCTCGGGAAGTCGTCCTTGAAGCGCAGGATATTGCCCACGTCCGCCCCGCGCCAGCCGTAGATGGACTGGTCGTCGTCGCCCACCACGCAGATGTTCTGCTCCGGGTTGACCAGCCCCATGAGCATGACGTACTGGGCCATGTTGGTGTCCTGGTACTCGTCCACCAGGAGGTAGCGGAAGAGCGACTGGTAGCGGTCCTTCACCTCGGGCATAGTGTGAAGCATCTCGCCCGGGACCGTGAGCAGGTCGCCGAAGTCAAAGGCGCCGTAGGCCTTCTTGCGCTCCTCGTAGAGCGCGATGACCGGTCCGGGGTCGAAGTCCAGCTTGCAGGCTATGCGCTTGTAGTCCTGCCGGGTGTCCTTGGCCATGGCGATCAGCCAGGCCACGGTGGCGTCCGCGCCCTTGGAGGTCTTGAGCTTGAGGTCGCGTATGCACTTGTTCACGAGCGAGCGCTGGTCATCGCTGTCGTAGATGACGAACGAGCGCGGGTAGCCCAGGCGGTGCGCCTCGTGGCGTAAAAGCCAGGCCCCGAAGGCGTGGAAGGTGCCGGCCCACATGCCGGGGTAGCCGTGGCCCAGCATGCGCTCCAGGCGCTCCTTCAACTCGAGCGCGGCCTTGTTGGTAAAGGTCAGGCATAGAATCTGCGCGGCCGGCACGCCCTGCCTGATCAGGTGCGCCACGCGGTGCACGATCACGCGCGTCTTGCCCGAGCCGGCGCCGGCAAAGATCAGCAGCGGGCCGTCTACATGCGTGACCGCCTGGCGCTGCTCCGGGTTCAGGTCCTTGAGGATGTCGTCCATGTCAGTCCACCACCTTGTCGCCCTCGCTGTAGGGCTTGCGGATGAGCTCGCCCGCCGTGGGGGTGAAGGGCAGCCGCATTTCAAAGATCTGGTTGGGCTTCAGGGCCCTTGCGGGCGCGCCCTCAACCGTTGCGCCGCTGAGCGTGAAGCGCCGGGCCTCAGACGATGAAGAGAGCCATTCGAGCTCCATGCCCTCGATGAGCGGATTGCGCGCCTCAAGCGCCACGCGTCCCTGGCTGAGCCCGATCACCTTGGCGGCCAGGTGGTGGCTGTGCTCGTAGCCCTTGAAGCGGTAATTGATGCCATCCTGACCGGGCAGGCCTGAGAAGAACCCGGTGAAGTATTCCCGGTGGCTGGTTCTCCTGACCTCCTCCAGCCAGGCATCCTCCACCGTAAACCCGTGAGGGTCCTTCAGCCAGGCATCGCGCGCACGGCGGTAGACCGCCGTAATGGTGGCCACGTACAGGGCTGTGCGGCCGCGGCCCTCGATCTTCAGGCCGTTGAGCCCCAGGCCCATCACCTGATCCCAGACCGGCAGCAGGCAGAGGTCCTTGGAGTTGAACAGAAAGGTGGTGCCCGCCTCTTCGGCCACCGGCAGGTACTGTCCCGGCCGGGTGCGCTCCACCACGGCATAGTCCCAGCGGCAGGGCTGGGTGCACAGGCCCTGGTTGGCGTCGCGGGAGCAGAGGTAATTGCTGATCAGGCAGCGGCCCGAGACCGAGATGCAGATGCCGCCGTGCACGAAGATCTCCAGTTCGACCGCGGTTTTTTTGCGGATAAAGGCAATCTCCGAGGCGTTCAGCTCGCGCGCTAGGATCACGCGGCTGACCCCCAGCTCGGCCCAGGCCAGAACAGCCGGGACATTGACGGCATTGGCCTGGGTGCTCAGGTGGATGCACATACCCGGGGCCTGTCTCCTCACGAGCCTCAGCACGCCGATGTCGGCGACGATGATCGCGTCGACGCCCGCGGCCCGGGCCGCCTCGATGGCTTCGGATACCTGAGTCATGCCGCCGTCGTGCGGATAGGCGTTGAGCGTCAGATAGACCTTGACCCCCGATCCGTGCGCATACGCGACCGCATCGGCCAGTTCGTCCGGACTGAAGTTATCGGCCTTGGCCCTCAGGCTCGTCTCCCCCTTGAGCCCGAGGTACACGGCATCGGCCCCGTAGAGGCAGGCTGTTTCCAGGGCTTCGCGGCTGCCGGCCGGTGCGAGGATCTCGGGTGTCAGCATCACGCATGAGGATATACCGCATGGCTGGTGCGCGCACAAGGGGACAAATCGTGCGGCCGGCAACCGCACGCGGCTGAGTGTCATGGCCATTGAAATCGGAAGGGGTTTGTCCTACTACCCATAGTATCGAATCCCAAGGGAGGGAACCATGTTGACCCAGTGGAAGTGTTCACACTGCGGCTATACCTTCGGGGCTGAAAAGCCGCCCGAAGAGTGCCCGTCCTGCAAGGAAAAATGCGCCTTCATGGATGTGAGCTGCTACACGCCCGAGTGCGGAGGTCCGGGCAACATCGACCCGCGCCTGACCTAGGGGCACATAGAGATCAAATCGGCTTCGGGGCATCATCGGGCTTGATTTCCCGGCGATCCTGGGAGACAATGCCTTTCCCATGGAGCTGTTGTTCGAATCCACCGCGGCCTTCGAGCGCGATCTTGCGGCGCTTCGCGATAAAGACCGGGAAAGCCTGATCGAGGCCATCAACCGCCATTGCCCGCTCCTGGCCTGCGATCAGGAGTCCTTTTTCGCTCACGTGTACCAACCCCGGATCATCACGCTACCGCATGGCTGCTGGTCCTCGCTGTACGTCATGCCGGCCGACGCCGACCGCTCCATCATCCTGACCATCGATGAGGATCCTATCTTCGATCAGACCATCATCACGCTGCTCGGCATCGTGCCCAGTCGGGAGATAGAAACCACTGATACGCAAACGGCGCGCGCTGTATCGCCGCCGGATGCTGGATGGCGGGGGCGCGCATGGCTGAGATCAAGCCCATCTACGATGAGTACGGCATCATCTTCGAGGTCCAGAAGAGGCTCACTGACGATACGCTGCGCATCGCGTTCTTCGAGGCCCTGGCCGAGCTCGAGGACAATGAGTGCCACCGCACGCGCACCTTTCCCACGACGCGCCTGCACCGCGTGGCCGGGACCAGGGAGGCCATCTACCGCGCCGATATCACCAAGATCTCGGGCTGGCGCATCCACCTGCAATACATCGACGGCCGCCTGCATTTGAAGGACCTCATCGACGGCGACCTGCACGACGAGACCCTCAAGGTGATCAAATCCCGCAAGCATCGCTACGGTTGATCCATCCGGCCCGACGAAAGGCCGCACTATTCCGGGCAGGATCAGGTGACCTGCCGGGGATAGTGCCTGGATTATGCGCCGGGCCCGGACGCCCCTGGCAATGTGCCTACACCTCGATCTTGCCTTCCTGCATGGTCTTGGTGGGGCGGAAGACCTCGACCCCGAATTTGTCGGCCAGCTCGTTGCACTTCTGGACCAGAACCGGATAGCCGATGCCCTTGGCCAGCGTGAAGGGACCGATGCCGCCGCCGCCGTTGGCGATCGCCAGGTCGATGTCGGCCGGGCTGTCCGTCACGCCTTCTTCCAGGAGTTTGGTGGCCTCGTTCACCTGGAGGGCCACCATGTGCGTGGCGTCGAACTCCGTGGTGGGGTTGGACGTGTCGATGGTGGGCCGGCCGGCCGACCAGTCATAGATGCCCTTGCCGGTCTTCTTGCCCAGCGTGCCGGCCTTGACCAGATCGACCAGGGCCTTGCGCGGCGTGTAGTCCTTGGACAGGGTCTTGGAATAGTACTCCTGGGTGTGGATGATGATGTCCCAGCCGACGTAATCCTGCAGTTCAAAAGGGGTCATGGGTACAAAACCCTTGAAGACCGCGTCGAACTGCTCAGGCGTCGGACTGCCCTTGTCCAGGATGAGCTGCAGCAGCAGCGACGCGGGGGCGTTGACGCGATTGTAGATGAATCCCGGCGAGTCCTTGCGCACGATGACCGGCACCTTCTGCATCTGCTTGGCGACCTCCACGGTGGTCTGGATGGCCGCGTCCGATGACTTCTGGGCGTAGATGACCTCGACCAGCTTCATGAGCACGGCCGGGTTGAAGAAGTGCATGCCCACGACCTTGTCCGGCCGCTTGGTGGCCGTGGCGATCTCGGTGATGCTCATGGACGAGGTGTTGCTGGCCAGGATGGCGTGGGCCGGGGCCAGGCCGTCGATGTCGCCGAAGATCTTTTTCTTGACGGCCATGTCCTCGAACACGGCCTCGATGATAAGGTCCGCGTCCTGAGAGGCGGCCTTGAGGTCGATGGTGGGCGTCAGGCGCGCGAGCATGTCGTCGTTCTGCTCTTGGGTGATCTTGCCCTTGCCGACGAACTTGGCGAGGCTCTCCTTGATGGTGCCCAGGCCCCGGTCGACGAAACGCTGCTCCACATCGTGCATGGCCACCTTGTAACCGGCCATGATCCCCACCTGCGCAATGCCGTTGCCCATGGCACCGGCTCCGATAACGGCGATCTTCTTCACTTCCATATAAACCCTCCTCACGGTATTGTGATGTACCCTTGAACATGGGTCTTAGCTTCTGAAAAAAGTCCATCCCGGGTCATGGTGGAAAATCTATCGATGAGTTTGTAGCATCCACGATAACACGTGTCTTGTCAAGGTGTTGAGGCCAACTTTTCGCAACAATAATCAGGGTGCCGTTTCATGCCCGAAGTGCTACAATCATCCGCATGCTTGAGCAGCGGAAGCGTTCTGTCCGGAAAAGGGTAATGGCCTACCACCCGTCCGCCTTTCTCCTGGCGGCACAGCTCTTGAGCCTGGTGTTCTTCGCCGCTTTCGAGGGCGCCGAGGGCTCACGGGTGGTGTTGAGCTCGGTCGGGGTGCTGCTCCTGGTGCTGGTGGTCTGGGTCGTCAAGCGCAGCCCGGGGGTCAACTGGATCGCATGGGTGCTGGCCATGATGGCCGCCCTGCTGTCGCTGCTGTCATGGAGGCCGTGCGCGCCCGTCCTGCAGGTATGGGGGGCATTGCTGGAGGCGGCGCTGTATTTCTACGCCACCGGCGCCCTGATCGCCTACATGCTGGGAGATGAAATCGTCACCACCGACGAGCTGTTCGCGGCCGGGGCCACCTTCACCTTGATCGCCTGGGGTTTCGCGTATCTCTACCTGGTCTGCCAGGCATGGTTCCCGGGCTCTTTCAGCGGCGGGCCGAGCCCCGAAAAGGCCAGGACCTTCATGGAGCTTCTGTTCTTGAGCTTCACCAACCTTACGGCCACGGGCATAAGCGATATCATGCCGGTGAGCGCGCCGGCGCGCGTGCTGGTGATGCTTGAGCAGTTTGCCGGCATCGCCTACCTGGCCCTGGTGGTTTCGAGGCTCGTCAGCCTGTCCCTGCTGCGCAGGGGGCGCGGCCGTGAGGACCGGGATGCACGGCCTTGAACGGCTCAGCCGCCGTCTTGTTTCCGAATGCCGGCGGAGAAACCAGCCTGGCCTCGACGCGCGTCCCGTGGATGTAGGGTGAGCGTCTGCGCGCCTTCAGCGCATCGCCCGGCTTCATGCCCTGGAACGTGTTGGCTGCAGAACGGGTGACGACGGAAGAGAAGTTCCTCGCCACCCGGCGCACCATGGCTGTATGGTCATCGACCGACAAGGGGCTGGTTGTCGAAGGCGTCACTGTTCACGATGGTGGATTCCCTTTTATTCAGCGGCGCGGATCCGGGTAGGCATGTCCTCGATGTCCTGCGGGGATCCGATCAATGCCGGGCGCGGCCTGAGTGAGCTCCAGGGCTTCCGGGGCGAGGAGAAAGACGCAGCGATCGGTGCTGTGGTTGACCGGTTTGCCCCGCCTCGTGGCATACTGTCCGCTGAAGGTGACCTGTTCACCCCGTTTCAGGACATCTTCTCCCTGCCATCCTGGTCGATGCTCCAGCGCCCGTCTTTTCACGGATACGTTCAGGCGACAGCCGGTAACGGTGCCTGCGAAGATCACGGTACGGGCGTTCTGGCTGATATCGGTGGAACCCCCACAGCCTGCCAGTGAGGGCCCGTACTCGCTGAGGTCGATGTTGCCTCTTCATCGGCCTGGGCCTCGGCCAGCGAACGGGCCGCGGCGTTGCGCTGGTAGAGGGTGGCGGGCTCGTAGGTCCAGCCACGGGCCAGGCGCTGTTGTTCGCGCCTGATGGCCCAGGCGACATAGGGTCCGGCCAGCGCGGCATAGATCCTGGTTCTCCAGCCGAAGGTCCGATACAGGTCCTCGAGGAGGGTGTTCAGCTTGCCCCGCATGCGTGAACCCCTGCGATAGCTGGCCCGCATGCCCCAGAGGGCCGCGGCATAGGTGGTCCTGAGAGGATCGACTTCGCGATCGATGCGGCTCCTCACGCATGGATCGGGATGATGCCGGTAGCGTTGCCACCCCGTGAGCATGACCCTGATCAGGCGCGCCAGGCTGGGGCCGTTCTCCTCGAAGTCACGCACGAAGGCCCGCCGCAGCATCTCGGTCTCACTGCCGGGGGGGATATGCGGGTGACGGTAATTGAAGCGGTACTGCCCGTGGGTGTCGGCCAGGGAGAGCTCGTCCTCGGATAAAAGCGTGCCCCGGTGGTGATGCTCTCGGTAGAGCGGCGTGCCCGGTATGGGCGTATAGAGCATGAACTGGTGGAAGACCGTGTCATGGCGCACGGCATGTTCG
This sequence comes from Deltaproteobacteria bacterium, assembly GCA_029574005.1. Lineage (GTDB taxonomy): Bacteria > Desulfobacterota > Desulfomonilia > UBA1062 > UBA1062 > JAKQBR01. The sequence goes on from JAKQBR010000098.1 coordinate 8,680, forward strand.
AT
>JAKQBR010000114.1 GCA_029574005.1 Deltaproteobacteria bacterium
TCTGGACCCCATCGCTCGAACAGAAGAAACGGCCGGTCATGTTCTTTCTCCATGGCGGCGCAGCCCTCTATGGGAGCGGTTCGCAGGCGTTCTACCGGGGCAACCTCTTATGCGAGAAGGGCGATGTGGTCGTCGTCACCATCAATTACCGTATGGGGGTTTTCGGTAACCTCACCCATCCCGGATTAAAGGATGCATACGGCCATGTCGGCAACTGGGGTCTGCTCGATATGATCGCCGCGTTAACATGGGTCAGGAACAATATCGCGGCCTTTGGAGGCGATCCGGACAATGTGACCATTTTCGGCGAATCCGCGGGCGCCTGGGCGGTGTGCTCGCTCCTGGTCTCGCCTGAAACCATCGTCGATGGCAGGCGTTTGTTCAAGAGGGCCATAGCAGAAAGCCCGGCCATCGTGATGCGCTCACTCGATGAAGCCGTCACGGACGCGAACAACCTTGCCGCCAGGGCCGGGTGTGCGGATGGCGACTTCGAGTGCCTGAGGGGCCGCAGTTTCGATCAGATGAGGCTGGCGGACGATATGTTTTCTGAAATCCTTCCTCCGCTCCTGATGCCGCTCTTCAGGGAACATGCCGAATTGAGAAGATTCATCGACTGGAATGTGATCCCGGTGATCGACGGGGTGGTCATTCCCAAATCGCCGACCGAGGCGATCAAGGCCGGCTGGACCAAAGACGTCCCCCTATTGATCGGAACGAACGAGGAGGAGATCGATATCCTTGGTTATGCCCTGGAAGCCATCTTGCCGCATGACAAGATCATGGATTACATCTCCGCGCTCGTCCCCGGCTATCAACCCGACGGCACCGAGAAGGCGCACGTGGTGTACGATGCCTACCTTCAGGCCCTGAAGGCGGAAGGCTTGTCCTACCCCGCGCTGAGGGTTTTTGGAAATATCTTCTCCGACTACAACGTCTTTGACTACAATCCCTATCCGGCCGCGGTGCGTCTTAAGGATGCGATGCAGGATGCCTGGCTTGCCTTTGCCTACACAGGGGTTCCGGACATACATACGGACGAAGTTGCCCTGGCCTGGCCGCAATACGATGCCGCGAGCCCTAAGACCATGATACTCGGCAAGGACATCGCGGTGGTGGAGGCGCCAAAAGAAAGACAGCGCGCGGTTTGGGGTGAGGTGCATGCTGCATTTTATGGCTTTGATTGACGGCCGGACACCTTTCTCCGTCTCGGAAAGGAATAAGGGAGGGTTTTGGTTTTTGCGTCACGTTAAATCACCTGCAAATAACAAGACCCCCATCCTCTTCGCATGTCAGCGCAGAGCGTTTTGTGGGGTAGGATCGACGGCCACGACGCCGTGGGGGCCGCCGCAGACCTTTTCGAGCCAATCGCCGATCAGGGGATAGCCAATCATCGAAGCGGTGTAGCCCTCGGAGACATTCATGTGTCCGGTATTGGGTAGAACGAACCACGTGTCGTAAGCGTGTCTGGTCTTGGCCTGCATCAGATCCTTAATGACCTCATCGGCCTTGACCAGGCCGTCATAGTGCGAAAGCAGGGTGATGAAGGGCGCCGCTACCAGGTCCATGTGCGCCAGATAGTTGTAGTAGCCGTCCTTCTCGGCGGGAGGCGGCCCATTTTTTATGTTGACGTTTTCTTTGCCGTTCTGCCAGTGTTCGCGCACGGTCTGGTTGATGCCGAAGTCCAGG
>JAKQBR010000115.1 GCA_029574005.1 Deltaproteobacteria bacterium
GTACGGCAGCTCTCCGGGCTTGGCCCCGAAATTTTTGATAAAAATGTTGGCCAGGGTGTCATTGGGTTTGACCACATAGCCGGCGCTTTCCGTGGGCAGGGGGTCTTTCCTGCGGGCATGTTTCACCAGCGTGATCTCATCGGCAAACAGCGCACTCGGCAGCAGCACACACAGGAGCATGATCAACGGCCAGGGCTTCATTTAAAAAACCTCCTTCAACATGAGATCCTCGGGCACGGATTCCTGCCTGGCAGGTACGAACTGCTCCTTGAAGCACTCGAACTGTGTGTTCTCGGAGCCTTCGGCGGCGATCAGTCCGGTCTGGCGGTCGACCTGCGCAAAGACGATGCCCACCGGCACCCGGAAGTCCGAGGCCGACCGATCCGCCACCGCGGCCTGCATGAAGTCCAGGAAGATGGGCGCGGCCGCCTTGCCCCCGGCCTCCTGCGGCCCGAGGGGAATGGAGTCGTCATATCCGACCCATACCCCGCACAGCACCGTCGGGGTATAGCCGATAAACCAGGCGTCCTTGAAATCGTCGCTCGTCCCGGTCTTGCCGGCCACCGGACGCCCCAGGGCCTTGACCCTCCATCCGGTACCCTCCCGGACCACGTCGGTCAAGATGTTGGTGATAATGTAGGCGGTCTGCTCGGAGATGACGCCCGGGACCGCCGGTGTCTCCTCGGAGGCGGCGTCAGGCTCAACGGCATCGACCGTCGCATCGGAAGAAGGATCGGCGGCAGGTTCCACGGCGCTGTCGTCGCCCGGATCGACGGCGATCCCCGCGGCGGCGTCTGGATCGGCCTCGGGCGCCGTATCCGGCTCGACCGCGTCAGCGGGCTGCTCCTGGCCCTGATCGTAGGCCGGCCTGGGCATGGCCTGAAAGAAGCTGGTCGCTCCGTCATGGCTGGAGATGCTGGTGATCAGGATCGGCTCGAAAGGCCTGCCGTTGGCCGCGAAAACCCCGTAGCCCTTGGTCAGACCGTAGGGGGTCACCACGCCCGTGCCCAACGCCAGCGAAAGGTTGCGCGGCAGTTGGGCGTCCATGTTGAACCGCCTCAGGTAATCGATGGCATAGGACAGGCCGATCTGCTTGAGGATCTTGACCGTAACGACATTGCGGGACATCACCAGCCCGGTCCTCAATGATGTGGGGCCGAAGTATTTGTTCTCATAGTTCTTGGGACGCCACCCCTCGTCGAACTCATCGGACTTATAGGTCAAGGGCGTGTCAAGGATGATGCTGGCCGGCGTAAACCCCTTGTCGATGGCCGCGGCATAGATGAACGGCTTGATGGCGCTGCCGCTCTGTCGCTTGGCATACAGGGCGCGGTTGAACTGGTTGCGCGCATAGTCCACGCCGCCCACCAGGGCCAGCATGCCGGCGCTCTGGATGTCGAAGGCCACCAGGGCTCCCTGTACCAGGGGGTCCTGGGAAATGCGCCATGCGCCGCCGATGTAACACAGGCGCAGCATGTCTCCTGCGGCAAGTACACCCTTGGGGTCCCAGGCGCCCGAGGGTCTGATCCAGGCATAACTCTCTGGCGGCAGCGCCAGTACCTGGGTGCCGATGGAGACCTTCAGCGGCTGGGCGCTGACGACCTCGCCCCAGTAGAGCTCGAAATTCCTCAAGCCCTGCCAGGCGATCTGGTTCTTCTGAAAGGCCAGCATGTTGGCCTTCTGTTCTTCACCCAAACCCCTGAGCGGACCGCGATACTGCCCCTGTCTCATCTCCAGCTCGATCACCCCTTTGCGCACGGACAGCTCGGC
>JAKQBR010000122.1 GCA_029574005.1 Deltaproteobacteria bacterium
CACCTCCACGGTCCACAGGCCGTCCGGGGCCTTGTGGTGGATGCGGACCTCCTTCTTGGTCCGGCCGAACATCTGGGAGCTCTTGCGGGTGAAGTCCGCCAGGTCCGTGGGTTTGACCTCGTACTTGCCTCCGCGTGCGAAACCGAGCAGCTGCTTGGTCAGATCCGAGCCGCGCTGCACGTATTCCTCGATGTTCCGCAAGCGATCGGAGACGGGGTCGGCCTCGTCCATCCGCATGAGCAGGAGCGAGACGTTGCCGAGGATGCCCATGAGCAGGTTGTTGAAGTCGTGCGCGATCCCGCCGGCCAGCGTCCCGATGGCCTCCATCTTCTGGGCCCGCATGAGCTGCTCCTCGATCAGCTTCTTTTCCGAGACGTCGATCAGGAAGCCGCGGCGGCCGGCGAGCCTCCCGTCGCGGTAGATGCAGGTGGTGCTCACCAGGGCCGGGAACACGGTGCCGTCCTTGCGTCTGACCGTGTACTCATTCAGGCCGGTGTTCTCTCCCAGGTCGACCAGCCTGGCATTGGCCAGCGCCCGCGCATGGTCCTCGGGCACGAGCACATCCAGAATGCCCAGGCCTCGATACACCTCCTCCTCGGTGTACCCGAAGCGCTCCAGCGAGATGCGGTTCACGAAGGTGAAGCGCCCGGCGGCATCGATCTCGAAGACCGACTCGGGCAGCAGCATGGCCAGGTCGCGGAAGCGCTCCTCGCTCTCCTTGAGCGCCTGCTGGGCCTTGTTCCTCTCGGTGACGTCCCGCCCGACCCCACGGAACCCGATCACCTTGCCCGCGGCATCCTTGATCGGCCCGACGGACATCTCGATATGGCGCCTGCTCCCATCCGGCCGGATGATCTCCTGCGCGTAGAGGCTTTTGGCTTCGCCGGTGCGATAGATCTCGTTGAAGGTGCGGTAGGCCTGCCACGCGGTCTCAGGCGAGGTATAGACGCGATAGTTCATACCCATGAGCGCGGAGCGCGGATAGCCATGGTCACGGCATAAGGCGTCGTTGAAAAAGGTATAGTTGCCCTTGAGGTCCAGCTCGAAATATGACTCCTCCATGGTTTCCAGGATGCTCCGGTACTTCTCCTCGCTCTGCCGCAGGGCCTCCTCGGCCTGCTTGCGCTGTCCGATGTCCCGGACAATGCCCCTGAAGCCGCACGGACGGCCATGCTCGTCACGGCTCAGGAACACCGCCGATTCGACCTTCATGGCAACCCCGGCCTTGGTGATGAGCTCCCACTCGAACCCGATGACGGGCTCGCCGCTGAGGAAGACCCGGTGGAAGGTCTCGTACACGCGCCGGGCGTTGTCCTCGTCCACGAACGCGGTATAATTCATGTGCATCATCTCGTCGCTCGTGTATCCCAGGCCCTTGACGGCCGTGCTGTTGAAGAATGTGAAGCTGCCGCGCAAGTCCACCTCATAGTAGGCCTCCTGCATGCTCTCCAGGATGCTCCGGTAGCGCTCCTCGCTCTTCTTCAACGCCTGTTCGGCCTTTTTCCGCTCAGTGACGTCCCAGGCCAGCACGCTGAACCCCCTGGGTTGCCCCTGCCGGTCGCGCAGCAGCCTGGCATACAGCTGGAGCGTGATCACCGCGCCGTCCCTGCGCATCACCTCGTGGTCCTCAATCATCTCGGGCTGACCGGTGGTATAGATGCGGTGGTATATCGCGTAGATGGCCTTGGCCTTTTCCGGCGCCGTGTATTGCCGATAGTTCATCCCCACCAGCACATCACGGTCATATCCGAGCAGATCGCACGTCGCCTTGTTGACAAAGGTGAGCGTTCCGTCCAGATCGTTTTCCAGGTAGGCCTCGGCCATGTTTTCCAGGATGTCGTGGTACTTCTCCTCGCTGTCCTTCAGCGCCTGGGCGGCCTGCTTGCGTTCGGAGATATCGCGCGTGCTCCCCTGTAAACCGATGACATTGCCCTCATCGTCACGGAGCCAGGTCGCATTCACCTCGACGTCGCGCGGTGAGCCGTCCTTGGCGCGCAAGCGGGTTTCGATCATCCGGCTTAAGATCCTTTTCTCCGGCGGCTTGGCCAGCTCCTGCGCAATCATAGACTGCACGGACGTCAGCGAATCCGGCTCCAGCAGATCGACCAGAGACATGCCCAGCGCCTCTTGCGGGGAGTAGCCCAAGTGTGTGGTGATCGAAGGGCTGACAAAGGTCACATGACCGTCCAGGGTGGTGGTCCAGATGATATCCAGAGAGTTCTCGGCCAGCAGACGGTAGCGTTCCTCACTCGCCTTGAGGTCCTTCATCGCCAGGGTCTGCGCCGTAATGTCCCTGCCCACGCCGCTGTAGCCGATGGGTTCACCCGTCGCACCCCGCAGCAACCCCACCGATATCTCGGCCACCATGAGCGAACCGTCTTTCCTGATGATATGGCTGTTGATGAAGGTCCCGGGCCGACCGGTTCGGTACACCTCGGTATAGAAACCCCTCACCTCATCGATACGTTCAGGCGGGGTATATGCCCGGAAGTTCATGCCCATGAGCTCTTCCCGGGTATAGCCCAAGTCGCGGCACAGGTTGTCGTTGAAACAGGTCAGGCTGCCGTTCAGGTCCAGCTCGAAGTAGGTGACATTGATGTTGTCGAGGATCGACAGGTCCTTGCCGCTCAGGGCATTTTTCCGCTCCGCACGCTCCAGCGCCCGCCGCAGTTCCTTGATCTCATTTTCCAGGTCGGCCTTGGTCGCGCGCGTGGACATCATGAGCTCCACGCGATCGCCGGTGCATCGTTGGGACGGATTCTCTCACGGTATGCCATCGCTGCCATCCTGCTGATCATATCGGATGCTTCATCCCATCGACATTAGCGTCCCCACATCAGGCCATGGTGCTGATTCTACAATCCCGATAACTATCACACGCAGGATCTGCTCGAAATTATTGACCTTTGAAGGTTGTGGCGATATGATGATGCCTATGGTAAGTCAATCTGTCATGATTTCAGTCAAGGAGGGGTCAACGTGACAAAAGAGCGTACCACACAGCTGCATCTGATGATCGACAAAGCCCTCAAGGCGGGGCGCAGGGCTCTGAGCGAACATGAATCCAAACTGCTCCTGGCGGCCTACGGGGTCCCGGTGGCGCCGGAGAAGGTTGCCGCCGATACGGCCGAGGCCGTCCATCTGGCCGAACAGATCGGATACCCGGTGGTGCTCAAGGGCCTGGGAGCGACCCTGCTGCACAAGACCGAACGGGGCCTCGTGCACCTGAACCTGAGTGGCAAGACCGCCGTGGCGCGCGCCGCCAGGGCCATCATGCGCGAGGCCAAGGACGAGCTGGAAGGCATCCTGGTCCAGCCCCAGATCAAGGGCAAACGCGAGTTCGTGGCCGGGGTATCGCATGACCCGATCTTCGGGCCCACGGTCATGTTCGGCTTAGGCGGCATCTTCACCGAGGCCCTGGCCGATATCGCTCTGCGCATCGCCCCTCTCACCGAGCGCGATGCCGGGCAGCAGATCGACGAGATCAAGGCGGCAAAGCTCCTGGGGCCTTTCCGCGGCGAAAAAGCGGTGGACCGCGCGGCGCTCAAACGCACGCTCATGGCGCTGTCAACCATCGCCCTTGAGCACCCGCAGATCGCCGAGATCGACACCAATCCCCTGCTGGTCTCGCCCGAGGGCGAGGTGTACGCCGTGGATGCCCTGGTGGTCCTGGCGCCGGAGCGCCCGGCCCGGGAGACGACGCCCAAGGTCGACCCGCGCCGGATCCGGGATCTCTTTTATCCCAAGGCCATCGCCTTTATCGGCGCATCCTCCAGGCTGGGCAAGTGGGGGCATATGCTCTTCTCACACACCATCAACGGAGGCTTTCCGGGCGAGATTTATCTGGTCAACGCCAAGGGCGGGACCATTGCCGGCCGCACCGTCTACGCCTCCATCGCCGAGGTGCCCGGCAAGGTGGACCTGGCCGTCGTCACCATACCGGCCGCCCAGGTCCTTGACCTCCTGCCGCAGCTGAAACGCAAGGGCATCCACAATGTCCTGCTCATCAGCTCGGGCTTCGGCGAGACCGGCGCAGAGGGCAAAAAGCTGCAGCAGGCGCTGGTGGAAAAGGCCCGACAGGAAGGCCTGATCATCCTAGGCCCCAACACCATGGGCATCTCCAACCCGCATATCAACCTGTGCTGCACGGGCTCGCCGGTGCGCCCCAGCGCCGGAGGCGCCGCCATCGTGGCCCAGTCGGGCAATATGGGCGTGCAGATGCTCGGCTTCGCCGAGGAGCAGGGGATCGGCGTGCGCGGGTTCTGCGGCTCGGGCAACGAGGCCATGATCACGGTCGAGGACTTCCTTGACGGCTTCGAGATCGACGACCTCACCAAGATCGTGCTCCTCTATGTCGAGGGTGTGCGCGACGGGAGGCGCTTCTTCGAATGCGCCCAGAGGCTGTCGCGCAAGAAGCCCATCGTCCTGCTCAAAGGCGGCCAGAGCGATGTCGGCCACCGCGCCGCCGCCAGCCACACCGGCGCCATGCGCTCGGATGCGCGCGTCTTCGACGCCGTGTGCGCCCAAAGCGGCATCGTCAAGGTGGAGCAGTCCATGGACCTGCTCGACCTGGCGGCGGCCTTCTCCTCCCTGCCGCTGCCCAAAGGCAACCGCGTGGGCATCATGACCCTGGGCGGCGGCTGGGGCGTCATCACGGCCGACCTGTGCGCGCGCCACGGGCTCAAGGTGGTCGAGCTCGCGCCCGAGCTCATAGCGAGCTTCGATCGGATTCTGCCGGAGTACTGGAGCCGCGCCAACCCGGTGGATATCGTCGGCGAGCCTGACAACAGCCTGATGACCACCATCATGGAGGAGCTCCTGAAATGGGACGGCTGCGATGCCCTGATCAACCTGGGCGTGCTGGGACGCGCCCTGTACTTCGAGGGTATGGCCGCCGCCGCACAGCGGGCCGACCCGACATACACCAAGGAGTTTCTCGATACGGCCAAGGCCTATATGCACACCTTCGAGCAGGAGTACCTCAAGCTCATAGCCCGCCTCATGGAGACCTACGGCAAACCGGTCTTCGGGGTCAGCCTGCAGACCGACGCCAAGAGCCAGACGGTCTACAATATCGAAGGTTCCGCCTATAAGCCGGTTTTCTACCAGACACCGGAGCGGGCGGTCAGGGCCTGCGCGCGCATGTACGAGTACGGACGCTTCCTCAACGGCTAGGAGTTATATCCCTTCCGCGTCCGCCGGCGGCAATGGATCATGCGCCGGGGCGGTGCCGGGTCTCTCCTGCTCGCGGGGGGCCACCCGGATCAGGGCATACGTGGCGCCTCGATCGATCCGGCTCACCACCGCCGCCTGCATGCGGCCTTGCAGCTTCTTCACCAGCCCCTTGATCCCGCCGGTGGCGACCGCGAGATAGGCATCGCCCCCCACCGGCACGAATCCCCTTCCCACCACGATGGGCCGCGCACCCGCCAAACCCAGGGCCCCCCGCATGACCAGGTCGTCCTCCATGACCAAGAGCGGCTGGTACTGCGCCGTGTCCTCCACATAGTCCTCGGGAAGCCCTTCGAGCCTTTCACTCAAGGGGATTTGCCATGCCAGGAGGCATACGGCCAGCATCCCCGCGGTTATGACCGCCCCATGCCGCCGGGTTTTGACCAGGAACAGCATGGCGCACACGGCCGCGAAGACGGCGCTTAACATTATGGCCTGGGCGGCGTCCATGTCCGGGACCAGCCGCGGGTGCGACCCCAGATCGACGATCGGTAAGGCCGCGATCAGCAGCGCAGCGCAGACCAGCGCGATCCTGGTCACGACTTCCAGCCCGGGCGTTGCGCGAAGGCCGTTGCCGGCCCAGTATCCGATGAGCAGACCGGCCGCGGGCGCCGTCAGCAGGGCATAGCCCCGGATGCCATGACCGGAAAACCACAGCAAGACCACCACGAGGATGAACACGATCTTGGCCGGCAGCAGGGTGCGCCAGTCCTCCCATTCCTGGGGACGGGCCGTGAAGATCCAGGCGGGCACCAGCAGGGGCAGCCATGGCAGGGCGGCATGGGAGGCGTACGCCAGGGCCTTGATCAGGCCCAGATGTCCGCCGGGCCACAGGATGCTTGCGACATACGCGGAGCCCGCGCCGATCCGGTATGTCAGGTAAAAGACAAAGGCCGCGCCGATGAGCGCCCCCAGGCCGACGGCCGGCCTGATCTGGGCAAAGCGTCGGGGAGAAACGTCGAACAGGACCAGCAGGATAACGGCGCCGACAAACAGCGCCAGGAGTTCCAGGCCGCCAGTAAGCATGGCCGCCAGGATGCATGCATAGGCCGGCAGGTACCAGTTCCGGCTGCCCTCCTTGAGGTAGGCCAGCGAGAAGATGAGATAGCCCCAGAGGAAAAGAACGCACGGCAGGGCGGCGGTATTCAGCAGGCTGAACCCCTGGAGGAACCCGATGCTGGAGGCGGTAAAGAGGGCCGCGAACGTACCCGCGCGCCGTCCCCACAGCAGATGGGCGTAGAGATAAACGGCACCGGCGGCCATCAGCCCCAGGACGACCATGGCCATACGCCCCCCTGCGGCCGAGGCCGGCAGGACGGACAGCAGTATGATCTGGAGCGGGTTCTGGCCCATGAGCTCCATGCCGTTCAAGCGGGGGACCAGCCGGAGGTGCTCGCGCGTCTCCAGAACCGCCTGCATCACCCAGAGCTCCTGCGTTGCAGCCTGGCCGAAAACCATGAACGGCATGGTCAGGACCACCACGGCCAGACAAACCCCGACCAAGGCTAAAACGGACCTGAACGCTTTCAACGGCACCTCCCCGACATCATTAACGGATCTACCTGTTCATGCGGGGAGGTGTCAAGCAAATCCCTCGCCTGGGCCTTCCCCAGCTGGTGATTGACTTATGCCATGAGTCCAAGTATGACCAAGAGACCAAACCTATGGGGTAATAGATGGCATCGATAGAAGAAATCCTGAAGAACAAGGGGGTGGTCACGCCGAAGGTCTCGAAACGCCCCGACGGCCGGGCGCCGGACGAGCTCAGAGAGGTGCGGATTACCCGCGGCTACTGCAAACATGCCCTGGGATCGTGTCTGATCGAGATGGGCGACACCAAGGTCATCTGCGCCGCCAATTTCGAAGACCGCGTGCCGCCGCACGTCAAGAACACCGGCAGCGGCTGGATCACGGCCGAGTACGGCATGCTGCCGTCTTCCACGGCCCCGCGCGGCGCGCGCGAGGCCTCGCGCGGCAAGGTCGGCGGCCGCACGCATGAGATCCAGCGCCTGATCGGCCGGGCCTTACGGGCCGCGGTGGATCAGAGGGAACTGGGAGAGCGCACCCTGTGGCTGGACTGCGACGTGCTCCAGGCCGACGGCGGGACGCGCACGGCCTCGATCACCGGGGCGTATGTGGCGCTCGAAGAGGGTTTACGGCGCATGCAGCGCCAGGGACTGATCGCGCGCAACCCCATCCTCGACCAGGTGGCGGCCATATCGGTCGGCATCGTGGACGGCGAGCTGGTGCTGGACCTCTGCTATGATGAAGACTCCAAGGCCGATGTCGACATGAACGTGGTCATGACCGGCAGGGGCCGCATCATCGAGATCCAGGGCACGGCCGAAGGAGCACCCTTCGAGCGCGAACAGCTTCTGGCCATGCTCGATCTGGCCCAGTCGGGCATCGCCCAGCTGATCGAGAAGCAGACCCAGGCCATCAAGCACCTATGAAGGTCCTGGCGGCTACCACCAACCAGGGCAAGATCCGGGAGATATCCGCTATCCTGGCACGCGCCGGCATCAGCATCGTGTCCCCGGACGAACTCGGCTTGACGCTCGATGTGATCGAAGACGGAAAGACCTTCGAGGAAAACGCCATCAAAAAGGCCGCCGCCTTTCGTGACGCCTCCGGCATGTCCGCCCTGGCCGATGACTCGGGCCTGTGCGTAAACGCCCTGGGGGGCGCCCCCGGTGTGTATTCGGCCCGCTATGCCGGAGACCAGGCACGGGATCAGGACAATATCGACCTGCTCCTGCGACGGATGGCCGGCATCCAGGACCGCGGCGCGCGTTTCGTCTGCGTGGCGGTCCTGGCATTGACGGACGGCCGTATCATCACCGCCCGGGGCGAGTTCGAAGGCCTGCTCCTCGACACGCCGCGCGGGACAGGCGGCTTCGGATACGATCCCATCTTCCTGGACCCGCTGACCGGCAAGACCTTCGCCGAACTGAGCAGTGAGGAAAAGAACCGCATGAGCCATCGCCATCGGGCGCTGGAGGCGCTCAGAGAAGCATGGTTAAAGGTACGAGGTGAAGGGTGAACGGCAAGGGGTAAGGGACAGTGATCTGTCCGAATTTCTATCCTCTCCCTCTCGTCTTTTTCCCTGAGCCCTTCACCCGTTTTATTCGATCAGCTTCAGCCGTTTGAGCTCGTCGAGCAGCTTCTGTTTATTGATCGGTTTGACCAGATACCACGTGGCGCCCGACTTCACGGCGTCGATCACGTGTTCCTGTTCGGCCAGGGATGAGGTCATGAGGATCTTGGCCTTGTCCTTCTCCTCGACCGAGAGACGGTTTTCCAGTTCCCGGATCAATTTCAGGGCCTGCTTGCCGTCGATCTTGGGCATCATGATATCCATGCAGATCAGCGTATAAGGCCGCTTTTCTTCCCAGGCCGCGCCGAAGGCCTTGATCGCCTCTTCGCCGTCCTGGGCGGCCGTGCATTCCCCATAGGGGGCCAGGATCTTCTGCAGCAGCATGCGGCTGGTGAAATCGTCCTCGACAATCAGTATTCGCATGGATCAGTACGTTACCATCTCCCCTTGAGCGTTTTCCCCGTGGCGGTTCATACGGTGCCTCGAAGGTATTCTTCGGGCATCCGGCCGGAAAACTTTAAGATCACCTCCAAACGCTGGCGTCTCAGGCCTCCGTCCATTTCCTGATCGCGCGGTATTTTTCCTCCCAGGCCCCGCCCAGGCGTTCGGCCAGGAAGGCCGCGAACAGGCTGTCGAAGAGCTGCAGACCGCCCTCCAGCAAGGCCATGCGCTCGAAGAAGGCGGCCTCGCGCTCAAGGGCCTCATCATCGGCGCTATCCTTTTCCAGCCGCACCGGAGGGCACTTATACGACCCGAAAGCAAACAGGTGGCCCTTGAGGTTCAGGCTCCAGCTGCGATCATCCAGCTCGAAAAAGATGATCCCCTCTTCCACGTTCTTGCCGGTCTGCAGGGCCTTGCGCGCCTCGACGAAGTCCTCCTGGGCGCCGATGATATGGCTCTTGCGGATGCCGTTTTCCTGCTCGTGCGCGAGTTTGAGCCCCTCGTGCACATAGGCGAGAAAGGATGCGCCCTGTTCCAGGGGGCCCGGCCGCGTGACCGCATAGCGGCTGCCGGATACACTGGTCTGGTACATGAGCCAGAGCAGGAAATCCCACCCCACCCACCGGTTCTTCTTGATCTGCAGGAGCACATCCGCGCTCGGGGCCTGGTCGGCGCGCGTCAACGCGGGCCCGAGCGCCTCGGGTATCAGCATGCGCGCCCTTTCCATGGGGTGGATGGGCGAGAGCAGGAGGCCCGCAAAGCTCTGACGGAACTCCTCTTCCACGAGGTCCAGGGTCTTGGTATTGGTGGCGGCGACCGTCACGACGCCTGAGGCCGTATTCCAGACCAGGTCCACGGTGGAGGGCACGGGCAAGGTGCGCGGCAACAGGCTGACATGGAGGTTGTCCCTGATCTCGGCCTTGCGTTTGGAGGGCACGCGCGCGAAATTGGGATGATGCTCCAGCCAACGCCGGCACTCCTGGGTGAGCATGTTCTTGAGAAACGGCCCCGGAACGCGGCGCCGGTCGCGCCGCAGGGTGAAGAACAGGTAATCCCCGCGGAGGAAGGTGTTCGGGTTTTCAAAGGCGCTGTCCAGATGATCGTCCAGGTTGACCCATCCGAGCGCCTCTTCATCCGGGGTCGCCTCGATGCCGGTAAAGGCGTTTTTCCGGAGACATTCACCCGCCCACGTCTCGATGTCCGGGGGTATCTCGCCGATGACCCGATACTGATAGATGCTTACCGTATTCGCCATGATACCCATAGGCTCCCCCTCCTCAAGCATGATCAAGGTTCAAGAGGGTTACACCAAAGTCGAGCCTGCGGGCAACCTTTAAATTACCGTCTCATCATTGCGCCCTAATCTTCCGAAAGGGTGGATAGAGGGCAAAAAAGATGCATCGCGGAGGTCTGCATGCCATTTTTTGAATGGGACACATCGTACAGCGTCGGCGTGGCGTCGATCGACACGCAGCACCGGAAGCTCGTCGAGCTCATCAACACGCTCTTCGAGGCCATGCGCGATAGGAAAACCGCCCAGATCATCGGCGACTTGGTGCGCCAGCTCGCCGACTACACGGTCTATCATTTCAGCGAAGAAGAGCGTCTGATGGAGAAGGCCAGCTACTCCGGTCTGCTGCTCCACAAGAAGGAGCACGCCACATTCATCGCCAAGGTGCGCGAAGTCCAGCAAAAGATCGATCAAGGCCAGGCGAACCTGATCGGATTTGATTTGGCCAATTTTTTGAGAGCTTGGCTGAAAGACCACATCACCGGCACGGACAGGAACTACGGCCCGGTCATGCGCGCGGCGGGACTCACGTGAAACAAGGGATCGTCTGAAGCATGACCGAGCCCCTATTCCGCAAAGCCACCCCCGAAGACGCCGCCGAGATCGCCGCGCTCGTGGTGAAAACCATCCGCGAGTCATGCGCACCGGCCTACCGCGACAACAAGCGCGTCATCGGTCTGTGGTGTGCCGACAAGACCCCCGCCAACCTGGCCGGCACCATCGGCCAGCAGGGCAACTATACGGTGGTGGCGATCATCGATGAACACATCATGGGAGTGGGCCTGCTGCACAGGTACGGCGAGATCGCCCTATGCTATGTGCATCCGTACTACCAGGGCCGCGGTATCGGCAAGGGGTTGCTGGAGGACATGGAACGCAAGGCCCGCGCGCTGAAGATCAAGACCCTGCTGTTGAAAAGTACATTGAATGCCGTGAGCTTCTACCAGCTCCACGGCTATGTCAACGACGGACCCATAGAGATGTTCCTGGGGGAGATACGTTTTCAACCCATGCGCAAGGCCCTGACCAACCGTCTACGCTTCAAACCGCCGTCGCCAGGGATATCCGGCGCGAATGTATGAGCCGCGCGAGGCCTTCGCGGCCACGCCGCTGGACTTCTCCGGCCTTAAAAAAAATCGCGTTGCCAATTGATTGCGATTGCTTTAGTGTTCCTCCATGATCACTGTCGTTTGCGTGGAATCGGGAGAGAATCTGGAGCACGTGAAGAAGATGATCCTGGAATATGTCTCATGGCTGGGCGTGGACTTGAGCTTCCAGGGCTTCGAGGAAGAGTTCGCCCAGCTCCCCGGCCGCTATGCGCCGCCGGACGGCAGGCTCCTGCTGGCCTTCTATGATCAGCAACCGGCCGGTTGTGTGGGCCTGCGCAAGTTCGATACCGGGGTCTGCGAGATCAAGCGCATGTTCGTACGGCCCCAGTTCCGCGGCAAGGGCATCGGCTGGGCGCTGGCCAATATGGTCATCGAGGAATCGCGCAAGATCGGATACCACCGCATGCTGCTGGACACGGGCGATATCATGGAAGGGACGCGCTCGCTCTACTGCTCGCTCGGGTTCCAGGAGATCCAGCCCTACTATGAGGTCCCGGATGAGTACCGTCCGCGCATGACCTTCATGGAGCTGCACCTCAAGTAGAAGGAGGTCTCATGGAGCGTAAGATTCTGATCTACGGCAAGGCGGGCTGACCCTATACGGACCAGGCCAGGTCGGCCTATGGAGAGCGGGCTGTCTATATCGACGTCAAAAAGGATGCCCTTAGGCTCGAGGAGATGCTCAAGCTCACGGGCGGGGTCAGGAAGGTGCCGGTCATCCTCGAGGACGGCAAGGCTACGCTGGGATACGGCGGCTCCTGAGGGGTGTAACGCCCGGCGGGCCGCCGGGACGGCACCGGATGCCTTCACATCAGGAGGATGAGTATGGCTGTACCGATCTATCAGGTCGATGCCTTCACGGACCAGGCCTTCAAGGGCAACCCCGCCGCGGTGTGCCTGTTGCCTGAGGACCGCCATGACACCTGGATGCAGGATGTGGCCCGGGAGATGAACCTCTCCGAGACGGCCTTTCTCGTCCCCCGCGGCGACCGGTTTTCCCTGCGCTGGTTTACGCCGGTGTCCGAGGTCGATCTGTGCGGGCACGCCACGCTGGCCAGCGCCCATGTGCTGTGGGAAAGCGGGAGGCTTCAAGCCAATCAGGTGGCGCGCTTCGAAACCCGTAGCGGCAGCCTGTCGGCCGGGAAAAGGGACTCGCTGATCGAGCTCGACCTCCCGGCCGAGGTAGGCGAACAGGTCTGCCTGCAGCCCGATCTCGAAGTCCTGGGGATCAAGCCCCTGTCCATCTGCAAGACCAGGACAAACTACCTCATGGAGCTCGCGAACGAGGAGATGGTGCGCGCGCTCAAGCCCGACCTGGCCAAGATCAGCAGGCTGCCGGCGCAGGGGGTCATCGTCACGAGCCGGGCCAGCACCCCCGGGTTCGACTTCGTGTCGCGCTATTTCGCCCCCCAAGTGGGGATCGACGAGGACCCGGTGACGGGCAGCTCACACTGCACCCTGGGACCGTACTGGCGCGCAAAGCTCGGCAAGGACGAGCTCAAGGCCTATCAGGCTTCCCGGCGCGGCGGCGTGCTGACGGTGCGCGTCGCCGGGGACAGGGTCATCATCGGCGGGAGCGCCGTGACCGTGTTCAGGGCCGAGCTCCTGGTATGAGCCCCTCCCCATGACGAGCAGGCAGATCCAGCCAGGCAAGAGCTATCCCCTGGGGGCCACGGTCTTCCCGGAAGGGGTCAACTTCTCGCTCTTTTCCAAGAACGGGCGCCTGGTGGAGCTGCTGCTCTTCGACCACGAGGACGACAAGAAGCCGCGCGTCGTGCGGCTCGATCCCGTTCTCAACAGGACCTTCTACTACTGGCACTGCTTCGTGCCCGGCGTCACCTCGGGGCAGATCTATGCCTACCGGGTTTACGGACCCAACGATCCGTCCCGCGGCATGCGCTTCGACGGCAAGAAGGTCCTGCTCGACCCCTACACCCAGGCCGTCATCACCACGCACTACGACCGGGCGGCGGCCTGCAGGCCCGGCGACAACATAGGCCACTGCCTGAAAGGCATGGTCATGGAGCGGCGCGGCTACGACTGGGAAGGCGACCACCCGCTCAAGATCCCGCATGCGAGCTCGGTGATCTACGAGATGCACGTCGCCGGCTTCACCCGCAACCCCAACTCCGGTGTGGCATCAAAGAAACGCGGCACCTATGCCGGGCTGATCGAGAAGATCCCCTACCTGAAGGCCTTGGGCATCACGGCCGTCGAGCTGCTGCCGGTCCAGCAGTTCGACGAGCAGGACGCGCCGACGGGCTTGAGGAACTACTGGGGCTACAGCCCCATCGCCTTCTTCGCCCCGCACGCGGCCTACAGCTCGGATACCACCCCCGGCGGCGCCGTGCGCGAATTCCGCGACATGGTCAAGGCCCTGCATAGGGCCGGCATCGAGGTCATCCTGGACGTGGTCTTCAACCACACCGCCGAGGCCGGCCCGGAAGGCCCCACCTTCTCGTGGCGCGGCCTGGAAAACTCGGTGTACTATATCCTGGAAGAAGACAAGGCCCGCTACGCCAACTATACGGGCTGCGGCAACACGCTCAACGCCAACTACTCGATCGTGCGGCGCATGACCACGGACTGCCTGCGCTACTGGGTGACCGAGATGCACGTGGACGGGTTCCGCTTCGACCTGGCTTCGGCCATGGCGCGGGGAGAATCGGGACAACCCATGGACAACCCGCCTATCCTGTGGTCGATCGAGTCCGATCCGGTGCTGGCCGGCACCAAGATCATCGCCGAGGCCTGGGACGCCGCGGGGCTCTATCAGGTGGGCACCTTCATCGGCGACCGCTTCGCACAGTGGAACGGCCAGTTCCGCGATGACGTGCGGCGCTTCGTGCGCGGCGACAACGCCATGGTGCAGAAGCTGGCGGCGCGCATCATCGCCAGCCCGGATATCTTCTCCAAGCCCGGCACCGAACCGGAACGCAGCATCAACTTCATCACCTGCCATGACGGTTTCACCTTAAACGACCTGGTGAGCTACCAGGTCAAACACAACGAGGCCAACCTGCAGGAGAACCGCGACGGAGCGGACGAAAACTTCAGCTGCAACCACGGCGTCGAGAGCCCGAGCGAGGAAGAGGCCATAGAAGGGTTACGCCTGCGGCAGATCAAGAACTTCCTGGTCATCACCCTCATATCGCAGGGCACGCCCATGCTGCTCATGGGCGACGAGGTGCGCCGCACCCAGCTGGGCAACAACAACGCCTACTGCCAGGACAATACCTTGAGCTGGTTCGACTGGGACCTGGTGGAAAAGAACCGCGATCTCCTGCGCTTCGTCCAGGGACTCATCGGCTTTGTCCAATCGCGCGCCATCTTCCAGGAACGCAATCACCTCGATACGCGCGGTCGCGCGGACGTGCCGGGCATCACCTGGCACGGCGTAAAGCTCTCCACCCCTGACTGGGGCCTCTACTCCCATACCCTGGCCTTCAGCCTGAGGCACCCTGCCCGCCACGAACTGCTGCACGTCATGATCAACGCCTATTCCGAACCGCTGAGCTTCGAGCTGCCGAGACTGCGCCGCCTCATGCACTGGAAACGCATCGTGGACACGTCGCTCCCTGCGCCGGACGACTTCCAGCCCCTCGAGACCGCGCCGGCCGTGGAGGCCCATACCTACCGTCTGAGGGATCACTCGGTGGTGATCCTCATGGAACAGATGAAGCATTGAAAAAAGAGTTTTGAGGGTTACGTGATCAAGTCTTAAGCACAGGTAGTCCCCAGGCCGCACGGGCCTTGTCGCACTTCTCTTCCCGCACGCCTTGACTCCCGGAAAACGGCAGGTCGCGGCAGGGCTGGGGCCGTCTGTCATAGATCGCGCACCTCACGCGCACACCGACTTCGCCCTCAAGGGCTACGCAGCGCGGGTCGGGCCGGTTAGTGCCCCGCATGACCACGCGGAAGGCGTTGAGCTTCTCGGTCAGGTCGGCCGGCACGCCCATGACCGTAGCCGCATCGGTCTCGGCCCAGTAGAACGAAACGCGGTAGCAGGCGCAGCAGGCGCCGCAGGTCAGACAGGGGTTGTCGCCGTCGTGCATGGGTCTCGTCCTCTTTTCGTCATGGCATCATACCGAGTGGCATGCTAAAAGCAAGCGCTATGTTGACGATTGCCTACCTGGCCGATCACCCCGAGCATATCCCGGAATTGGCGGCCCGGCACCACGGCCAGTGGTCGCACCTCTACCCCGGCGAGACCCTGGCCGACTTCGAGAACCATCTGCGTTCGAGCGCACAGAGAGGCGCGCTCCCGCTGACGGTCGTGGCGCTTGAGGATGGAGGGCCGGCCGGTTCCGCCAGCCTCATCGCGCATGACCTGGACAGCCACCCCGAGCTCTCGCCCTGGCTGGCCAATGTGCATGTCGCACCGCCTTATCGGTCGCGGGGCATCGCCACGGCCCTGGTCAAGCGCATCATCGACGAGGCCTTCATCCTGGGAGTGCCCACCATCTCCCTGTTCACCACGGGAGCGCCTGATTTCTATCGCCGTCTGGGGTGGCGCAGCATCCTGCACGAGACCTGCCAGGGCGTGCCCATCACGATCATGTCCCGCCCTATGAATCAGGGTTTGGATTGACTTTTCCTTGAGCACGGCGTTACCCTACGTAAGAAGAGTACGTACACCTGAGATACCCCACGTTCGATGCAAGGAGGAAAGCTTGAGCATGCCGAGGAGAACCGGTGCCATCACCGCGCTTTACCCCATGCCCGTCGTCAAGGAATCCCCGTGTTTCTGCATCAATATACCCAGCGAGGCGATGCCGCGCAAAGGGGACTCTGCCGGTATCGTCTCGGGCAAGAGGATCGTCACATCCCAGGTCTTCGAGTCTTACACCGGCGGCGAGGTGACCAAGGCCCCTCCGATCAAGGACTGCCCGGTCGGGATGGAATGCAGGCCGGTCAACACCCTGGACCTGCCTACCCATGATGTCTTCATCGCTGAAATCCTGGCAACCTATGCGAATGAGAACGTCCTGACCGACGACCGCATCGATATCGCCAAGCTCAAGCCCCTGCCCTTCGATATGAGCAGCCGCACGTACTGGTCTTGGGGGCCGGCCGTGGGCGACTGCCGGGATATGGGGAAAAAGATGGGAGGTGATTAAAAACCATGACCGAACAAAGCATTCACTGGGACGCCGCCGTCTATGCCCAGCACTCCGAGGCCCAATTCAGCTGGGCGCGTGAAACCATCGCCAAGCTGGGCCTGAAAGGCCACGAGCATCTGATCGACCTGGGCTGCGGCGACGGCAAGGTCAGCGCCTATCTGGCCGAACGCTTGCCGAGGGGCGCGGTGCTGGGCGTCGACAACTCCGAGGAGATGATCGACCTGGCTGGCCGGACCTTCCCTCCGTCACGCTATCCGAACCTGAGCTTTCGATATATGGATGTCTGCAACATCGACGTCCAGCAGCGTTTCGATATCGCCTTTTCCAACGCCGCGCTGCACTGGGTCAAGGACCACCGCCCGGTCCTGGCGGGCGTCAGGCAATGCCTGAGTCCCGGGGGAAGGCTGCTGTTCCAGATGGGCGGCAAGGGCAACGCCCAGGAGGTCGGCCTGGCCCTGCTGGAGATCATCTCCCGCCCGCCATGGCAACCCTACTTTACCGAGATCCCGATCCCTTTCAGGTTCTTTGAACCCGGGGAATACCGTGACTTGCTGAATGAGGCCGGCCTCGAAGCGGTCCGGGTCGAGCTCATCCCCAAAGACATGGTGCAGCCCGGCCGGGACGCTCTGGCCGGTTGGCTCCGCTCCACCTGGCTGCCCTTTACCCAGCGCGTACCTAAACAGAGGCGCGAAGAATTCATCGATGATCTGGTCGAGACCTATCTGGCCGGACACCCGCTGGACGAGCGCGGCCATGCCCATGTGGCCATGATGCGGCTTGAGGTCGAGGCCCGGAAACCCGGACGCTCGACCTGAGTCTCATGGTTCTCTTACGGCCGCTTTCAATGCATGGCGGTCATCACGAAGCAACCGCCGCCTCCGCCGCCGGAACCTGTTCCGGCGGCCGCACCCTTGCCGGCTGATTCGGCCGACGTCGATCCATCCCCGCCCTCGGCCGCCGCTGTGGTCACATCTTCGTGGACGAGCAGGTATTGGCTCATGGCCGTGAATTCCCTCAAGACTGCGTTGTCCTTCTGCATGACCTTGGGGTCAGCGGCCATGATGTCGCTGATCCAGTCCCAGTCCTTGCCCTTGGTGGACATATCGCTGCGGACCACGGTGCAATCGAGTCTGGCCGGGTGGTTTTGCGCGTCAATCGTCAAGGTGTTCTTGGAATAGACCAGGGTCGGCAGGATGTGCGGTATGTCCGAAGCCAGGATGCTCAACCGGATGCGGTGCCCCTTCTTAAAGACATTGTCCGTGGGCCAGATCTCGACCACATAGGGATACAGCGTGTTCTCGGCAATCGGAC
>JAKQBR010000125.1 GCA_029574005.1 Deltaproteobacteria bacterium
CTCGCTGTCGGTCATGTATATGCCATCGCAGTGGCTCTCCAGGAAAGACCACATGAAGGGTTCGTTGAGCCTCATAGCACATCCTCCCGGTCGAGCTCGGCGCGTATCGCCAGGCCCAGCTTGTCGATGAGATAGGGTTTCTTGACATACGGGCCCGCCCCCATCTGCTGGGCCTGCTTGACCCGCTCGGTCTCGGCGTAGCCGCTCACGATCACGGCCTTCTGGCAGGGATGGCGCTTCAGGATGCGGGTATAGGTCTCGAGCCCATCAATGCCGGGGTCCATGATCATGTCCAGGAGGACCAGATCGACATGGCGGGTCTCGAGATAGGCCACGGCCTCTTCCCCGCTGGCCACGGCCATGACGACATAGCCCAGCTTCAAGAGCATGTGGGTGGCCAATTCGCGCTGCTCCAACACGTCATCGACGACCAGGACGGATTCGCCGCGGCCCTGGAAGTCCGGGCGGCTTGACGTGGTTTTGCGCTCCGGCAATGCCTCGCGCGTGGCCGGGAAATAAAGGCTGAAGCATGTCCCCTTGCCATGGTCCGTTTCGATGTCGATGTAGCCCTCGTGGTCCTTGACCGTGCCCCAGACCACAGCCAGCCCCAGGCCGGTCCCGCTGCGGCCCATGACCTTCTTGGTGTAGAAGGGTTCGAAGATGCGCTGCAGATCGTCCCGGGAGATCCCCTTGCCGGTGTCCGCCACCCTGAGAACGACATAATCGCCCGGCCGCAGGTCTTCATAGGCCTTGAGCGGCCGGTCGAGGTACTGGTTCTGGGTGGAGATGGTGATGGTCCCGTCTCCCATGATGGCCTCGGCGGCATTGGAGGTCAGGTTCATAATGGTCTTGCTCAGGTGGACCTCGGATCCCATCAGCGGCAGCAGATCTTGATCCAGGTTCGTTTCCACGCGTACCCGCGGATGGAAATCCATCAGGCGGGCATGTTCGGGCGTAATCAGGTAATCCTCAATGATCTGGTTGAGGTTAACGACCTCGGTGGCGGAGACCCCGCGGCGCGCCAGGGTCAAGAGGTCCTGCACGATCGCGGCGGCCTTTTCCCCGGAACGCCGGATGGCCTCAAGGGGCTTGGCAAAGGGGTTCTCGGCCGGGATGTTCATGAGCATCAGGTCCGGATAGCTCATGATGCCAGACAGGATATTGTTCAGGTCATGCGCCACGCCGCCGGCCAGGAGGCCCAAAGACTCCATCTTCTGGGCGCGCTGAAGCCGCTCCTCAAGGCCGCGGCGTTCCGATATGTCGCGGGCGATGACAAATATGTAGGATTGGCCGCCGAACTCGCGGTAATTGATCATGATCTCGACCGGGATGAACTTGCCGCCCTTGGTCAAATGCAATCCCTCCAGGGAAAACGTGGTGCGCGTCCGGGCCTCTTCCCAGTGCTGGGGCCACAACTCAGGATCGAGGCACTGATCGATATCGTGGATGCGCATGGCAAGGAGCTCCTCACGGCTGTATTCCCACATCTTGCAGCACCCTTCATTGACGTACATGAAGCGCGCCGAGGCATTGATCCAGTAGATGGCATCATCGGATTGCTCGATGGAGAACTGCACAAGCTTAAGCTGCTCCTCGGCGTGCAGGCGCGCCGTGATGTCGCGTCCATTGATCACCACGGCCTTGATGGCCGGGTCTTCGAGGTGGTTGGCGGCCGAGCATTCCAAGACCCGCACCGAACCGTCCGCATGCCGGCAGCATACCTTGGCCGAACGGCTGTCGCCCTGGGCAGGCATGATCTCGTCCAGGAGCTTTTGCATCCTGTCTCGTTCGTCGGGCGCCAGGAAATCAAACGCCTGCCTGCCGATCATCTGCCGCGGGGTATATCCCAGTGCGGACTGTATGGACGGCGTGACATAGAGAATCACCCCGTCGGCATCGAAGACCGTGATGATCTCCTGTCCCCTTTCGATCAGGGCCCGGAAGCGGCTCTCGCTGCGTTTCAGGTCCTCGTTCGCGCGGCGGCTGGCATCGAGCATACTGTTGGCCGAGGCCGCGATGCGCTGGAACTCGGAGAAATACATCCCGGCCTCCGGGACATTGTCCGTGCCCGATGACGCCCTCTCGAAGAAGCTGGCAAAAGAATCCAGGCCGATATGGGTGTAATAGGCGATAAAGAGCGCGATAGCGTAGATGATAACCACCATGCCGGCCAGGATGGCCATGATCTTGATGATATGGACTCTGACCTTCTGCTCGAGCTCGGCGCGGTGTTCGGCGATGATCCCTTCGATGGGTTCGAGCGAGAAACTGCCGCCCACTACCCAGCGCCATTCCGGCACTGCCCTGACATAGGTGATCCGGCGTACGGCCCCTTGGCCTTTGGATGGGGCAGCGCTGGAGGTCACGAACCCGCCCTCCGGATTCAAGGCCGCCTTGAGCTGCCCCTGAAATACGTCACGACCCTGTGCATTCACCTTCCCTGCCTGAGAGAGTCCGGCGCGCGCCACCTGCCCCTCGGAAAAGATCGAGCCGCCGTCATAATCGGCACAGAAGAGAAACGTGCCCTGAGGCATGCGCATGCGGCTTAAGTCCTTGATCACCTCGGCCTGGATGTCCTGCTCGATATCATCAAGATACCCACAGGTCCCCATGAACCAGGCAAAGGGTTCGAAGGCACGGATAAAGGCGATCTTGGGGAAATCGCGGCCGGTCATCCCGGGCTTGGTCCAATGGTAGAGGATGAAACCCTGGCGATGCTCCCTGGCCAGGGCGATCATGTCCCGCATCACAAAGCGTCCGCGGTTATCCTGCCGGTCCAGGAGGAGTTCGCCCTCCAACTCCGGCTGCAGGGCATTCAGGACCTGGCGGCCGCCCATGTCCGCGGCGAAATAATAGCCCCGGCCGTTGTTGAAGCGGATGGGCTTCAGCGCATCCTTGACCATCTTCTGCAACTCGGACATGCTCTTGTCGGCGCGGTTCTCCCGGTAGATGTTCATGGCGATGGCATGGGCCTCGTTGGTCCGCGACTCGATTGTCTGTTTGAGACGCTCCTCGATCTTGGAGCGCTGGAACTGGATATACATCACGGCCTTGTCCACGTTCTCCTGGAGCAAGGCCTGCTGCCGGGCCAGGTAGTCCTGCCTGAGCTTGTCGGTCTGTTCATGGAAGCGGGCGTATTCGGAGCTGATCCAGAAATAGCCGACCAGTACGCAGGCCGCGAGCGCGATCATAAGGGTGGAGCGCAGAAACGTGGTGATCAGACTCGGTGGTTTGCGCATTCGACAACCCCCTGCCCAACTCGGACACGAGGGACTTGATCGGCAAACGGCGACATATTTATTAGTCCTGGGCTTCACTGTATGGTTTGCCTGAGCCGTTCCCAAGGAATTAATTATGTTTGCGTATGAATAATCCCTGGACAAACCCGCGCCTATTCGTCTATGCTTGCATCACATTTTGTCAGTCCCATTTAAACATAATCCATACAGGAGGTGAACCATGCACAGGTATTGCTTGGGCTTGATTTTTTGTCTGCTCTTTGGTTTTACGACGCTCCAGGGGGCCGAATCCCAGCGTTTCATCTTCATGGCCAGCACGATCGGGCCGATCGATTCCGGGATCGTGGCCGCCCTTGAGGATCAGTTTGAAAAAGAGACCGGCATCCGGGTGCGCCATGTGGGCGCCGGCACCGGCGCGGCCCTGAACCTTGCCCGCAAATGCAACATCGATCTGGTCATGGTGCATGCCAAAGCACTGGAGGAAAAGTTTGTCTCCGACGGCTACGGCACCGAACGCATTCCGCTGATGTATAATGACTTTGTCATCATGGGTCCTCAGAGCGACCCGGCCGGCATCAAGGGCATGAAGACCGCGGCCGAGGCGCTTCAATCCATCTCCACCAAGCAGGCCCCCTTCATCAGCCGCGGCGACAAGTCCGGCACCCACGTGGCCGAATTGGATCTGTGGGCCAAGGCAGGTATCAAGCCCGAAGGCGCCTGGTACCGCGTCTACGAAAAAGGCTCGGAAGGCAATGTCTCCACCCTGCTCTATACCGACCAGCAAAGCGCCTACACCGTGATCGACCGCGCCACCTATCTGGGAGTCAAGGACAAGATCAAGCTCGCTGTCCTGGTGGAGGGCGACGAGGCCCTGCTCAACCATATCTCGCTCATCCCGGTGAATAAGCAGAAATGCCCTGGCGTGAACGACAAAGACGCCATGGACTTCGTGAAGTGGCTGACCGCGCCCTGCAAGGGCCAGAAGATCATCGCAAGCTTCGGCAAGGACACCTTCGGCCAGCCGCTCTTTATCCCGGAATCCACGGCCTGGAAGGCCGTCGGCGGCAACTGCAAGGTCAAAAACTGCAAGGCCGGCTGGAAGGATTGTCCGGCCCAGAAGAAATAACCATAATTAATACATTCACAAGGAGGAACTTATGAAGAGATCCTGCGTATGGGCGTTTTCATTGGCGCTGCTGCTGGCGGTCATGGCAAGTGCACCGGCCGAGGCCGCGCCACAGCAGAAGAACATCATCCTGGCCACCACCACCAGCACCCAGGACACCGGGCTTTTGGATACCCTGATCCCGATCTTTGAGAAGAAGACCGGCTATTTCGTCAAGACCATCGCCGTGGGCAGCGGCCAGGCCATGACCATGGGCTCCAAGGGCGAGGCCGACGTGCTCCTGGTGCATTCCCCGGACGCGGAGAAGAAGTTCGTGGCCGACGGGCTCGGCGTGAATCGCCGGCTCGTGATGCACAATGACTTCGTCATCGTGGGCCCGGCCGATGATCCGGCCAAGATCAAGGGCGAGAAATCGGCCCTCGAGGCCCTGAAAAAGATCGCCGGGGCTGGCGCCCTGTTCATTTCGCGCGATGATAAATCCGGTACGGATGCCCTGGAGAAGAAGCTCTGGAAGGCGGCCGCGATCAACCCCGTGGGCCAGAAGTACTACCAGACGACGGGCCTCGGCATGGGCCAGACCCTGAACGTGGCGGCCGAGAAAAAGGCCTACACCATCGCCGACCGCGGCACCTGG
>JAKQBR010000130.1 GCA_029574005.1 Deltaproteobacteria bacterium
CACGATGTTGAACGAAGACTACAGAGACATATTACAAGCCTTATCCGACGAAAAGGTTAAGTTTATCCTTGTCGGAGCTTATGCGCTTGCTGCCCACGGATATCCCAGAGCTACCATGGATATGGACATCTGGGTTATGCCTTCTCCGGATAACGCTGAAGCGGTCCTCCGAGCACTGCGTAGTTTTGGTGCACCCTTGCATAATCTTGCCAAAAAGGATCTGGAGGAAGATGGAACTGTCTTCCAAATCGGGATCGCTCCGAGGCGCATTGATATCATCACCGCAGCTACGGGGCTAAAATTCGAGCATACCTATCGGAATGCAATTTTAGTAAACATTGATGGAATTGATGTGCATATCCCTTCAATCGCTGACCTTATCATCAATAAAAGGGCGACAGGTAGAACAAAAGATCTTGCTGATGCGGAAGCTTTAGAGCTTTTAAAAGCATCGAACAATGGCATAGGGTAGGACGCGCTAAAAACCTGCGCGTCTTATGCCGTTCGTTCAATAGAGCAGATGAGAAGAAGGAATTCTCGGTTAAGGCGAAGTGGGGAAGCGGGTGTCGATCTTGAGGCGATGAATACCTTGAAAGCTTTCATTCCGGAAATTGGGCGCAGTATGCCGCGGGCGGACGCCCAAACCAAGGCGAACGGCACCGAGAGGTATGCCACGGACCATTACGGCGAGAAGCTGCTCTGGGCCGGGGCCAAGCGCGCCGGTATCCCCCATGGACTGATCCGCAGCGTCGATACCCGCGCAGCCAAAGGCCTCCCCGGCGTTGTCACGGTTTTGACCGGGCAGGACGTGCCCGGAAGCAACCGTCAGGGCATCGTCCACAAAGACCAGCCCGTGATCTGCACCGACAAGGTGCGCCACTGCGGCGATGCCGTGGCGCTGGTTGTCGCCGAGGAACGGAAGACCCTGGAACAGGCCCTGAGACGGATCGCCGTGGAGATCGCTCCGCTGCCCGCCGTCTTTGACGTGGAGGAAGCCCTGCGGCCGGGGGCGCCGCTGGTCCACGAAGAGCACCCCTCCGGCAATGTCCTGCTGGCGGCCACGGTGGCGACGGGCAATGCCGATGAGGCCTTCAGCGCGTGCGATGTCATCCTGGAAGAGAGCTTCCGGGTCCCGTTCATCGCCCACACCTTTCTGGAAACGGAAAACGGCGTCGCCTGGCAGGAACCGGATGGAAGCATCACCTTGATCGTCTCCACCCAGGCCCCCTTCCGCGACAAATTTGAGATCGGTCATGCCCTGGGTATCCCCATGAACCGGCTGCACGTGATCAGCCCCTACCTGGGCGGCGGGTTCGGCGGCAAGGACGGGGCAACCGTGCAGTGCCTGCTGGCGCTGGCGGCCCTGCACTCCGGCGGAAGACGCGTCAAGATGTGGTGGAGCCGCGAAGAAAGCATGCTCGCGGGCTACAAGCGCCACGCGGCGCGCATGGACTACCGACTGGGCGCCAAGGCCGACGGAACGCTGCATGCCCTGCAATGCCGCATGTATTACAACACCGGCGCATACGCCCACCTGGGAGGCGAGGTCATGGCCCTTGGCATGGAGCATGCCGGCGGCCCGTACCGCATTCCTCACAGCCATGTGGAAGGCTGGTGCGTCTATACGAACAACCCCGTAGCGGGGGCCATGCGCGCCTTCGGCGTGGCACAGGCAAGCTTTGCCTTCGAAGGCATGATGGACCGGCTGGCCGCCCGCCTGAACATGGACCCGTTGTCCCTGAGGCTGAAAAATGCCGTGCAGCGCGGCGATACGAATACCGCCGGCGTAACCCTGACCCGTTCCACGGGCATCGCCGCCTGTCTGGAGGCGGTTGCCGACCACCCCATCTGGCGCGGGAAAGACCGGTGGATCGAAGCCGCGGGCCCCTTCAAAAAACGGGGCGTGGGCGTGGCCGCGGTTTTCAATGCCATGGGATACGGCCGCGGATTGCCGGACTCCGCCATCGCCAAGATCGAGCTGACGCCTCAAGGCCGCATCCGCGTATCCTGCGGCGTTTCCGACATGGGTCAGG
>JAKQBR010000154.1 GCA_029574005.1 Deltaproteobacteria bacterium
TCATCTTGAAGTACATGAACGAGGTATCGAGCCACGATAAGGAATACGTCAACATGGCGGCCAACGAACTGATCCGGGCCATGGGCTGGAATGTAACCGGGACAAAGAAAGACGTCGGGGATGTGCAGCGGTACAACATCGCCATGAACGAGATCAAGACCCAGGTAGCACAAGGCAAGATCCACGGCGAGGACATCTTAACCCTGTCCCGGAAGATCGTCGAGAACCGGCAGAAGTTCTTGCAGCACGTCTATGATATGGGCGTCAAGGTCAGTCCGTGGGAGCGCATGAAGGTTTCCGGTGATAATCCCATGGCCAAGCCCGGCGACCTCGGGGCGAGACTGCTCAAGGGCGAGACGGCGGCGCCGGCCAAGAAGACGGAGCAGAAGGGCACGGCCCAGGCCGCCACGCTGCCGGAAGGCATCAAGCCGGTTGAATCCAAGACGGTGAACGGAAAGCCCTACGTCAAGGGCTCGGATGGGGCATGGTATGAAGCCGGTAACTGATCCTGAATTGCTCCAGCGGTTGAACGGCGATGCGCCAGGGGTGTCAAACCTGGGTCAAACCCGGGTCAAACCCGGGTCAAATGCTCCCGCGCGCCGCGTCACCGATCCGGATCTATTGAACCAGCTCAATGCACCGGAACCGCTCTTCGCCCCGGACGAAAGCAGCTTGTACGACACGCCGGAAGTCAACCCGATAGGCGGCGCGGTCAAGTGGATTGCCTCGGGACTGAAGACCTTCCCCGGACAGATCGCGGCTTCACGCTATGCCGCGATGGTGCGCGAGCCTGCGCCAATCGTGGGCCAGGCAAAGCTTGCCTTCGATGACAAATGGTACGGCCAACAGCTCGGCAGGCTGACACCTGTACAGAAGGCCAACCATGCAGCCCTGACAGCCTCAAAGATTGAATCAGGATACGACAAGAAGACGGCATGGAAAGCTGCCTATGATGAGATGTTCCAGGCCAGTCGAGATGACGGCATGAAGGCGGCTGATGCTCTGGAGCGCTCTAAGCGCGCTCTATTCGGTACGCCTGAAGATCCCACGGCCTACGCTCACGCCGTGGAAAACGAGTGGATACGTTTCGGGACGATTAAGGAACAGGTGCGCGAATCGAAGGACTCTGACCTGTGGAAGCCGTTGCCAGGATACGACAAGCCGAAGAACATCATTGAGAATGTGCTTTTCGGCATCGGCAACAGCGTCTTGCCCAACATGCTGCCGATGATCGTTTCCCCTGCGCTCGGCCTGCCGGTGATGTATGCGCATATTCAAGGCGCCGCTTATCAGTCCATGATCGAGGCCGGAGTTCCTGAAGAACGCGCGGCGCAAGCGGCCAGGTGGGACGCGGCCAGTCAAGTACCGCTGGAGTTCGCCGGGAACCTGTTTATACTCAAGGGCATCATGGGCGCCACGGGTTGGCGCAAGTTCGTTGCAGGCCTGGCCGTCTCGATGGGGTCCGAGGGTATGACCGAGTTCGCGCAACAATATCCGGATGAAGCGGCCATGGCCTGGGCGCTCAACCCCGATATTACTCCCGGTGAAATGTTCGATGAGCTTACGTCTGGCCGGACGCTGAAGAACGCACTCTATGCCGGAGCTGTGGGCGGGTTGACTGGTGGCCTGACGCATACCGTTGGCGGCGGTGTGCACCTTGCGTATACCACCTTGAAACAGGCGCGCATCAACGACAACAAGACCAAGGTGGTCGCTGACATTCTGACCAGGGCCGCCAAGGGTGAGACCCTGGACGAAGAAGAACAACAGCTTTTCGACCGTATGAGCCAGTACGCAACCGAGGCCCAAAAGCGCCGGGTCATGTATCAGGCTCCTATCAAGTCGGCCAACAGGGACAAGGTTTATCAGGGCCTCCTGGACTCCAAGCTTACCAGGGAGCGCGCCGGGGCTGTGATGAGCATCTTTGATTCGATCGCGTGTTCCTGGGCCGACCGCGCGGAAGGCAGGCTTCCCGGGGACTTCTATGAAGAGATCCTGACGGATTATCGGCCGGGCAAGTTCGCTGACTTTCAGGCGCGCATCGAGGGCGAGGGATTGAAGAAGGCGGCGCAGTACGGGCAGGGCCTTGACGTCGGCGAGCCCACGGCGTATTATAGCGTATATGAAGAAGAAAGCGGAGTTCCGATATCCGGTGTCGGAAGAGAAGGTCGTGATACAGAAGGCGGACCCGCCGCTTTATCTGGTAAACCCCTTTCGGTATCCGAAGGGCCGCGAAAGAATAAGTGGTCCAGGCCTGGACAACTTGAGCTTTTTACGGAGTTGGGCGAAGACCATGTTGAACAAGATCATGGCACGCCGGAGTCGGGCAAATCTGAAACTGGTCAAGTAGAGCGTTTTCAAAACATTGTCTCGAACGAAGTCGGGCAGTTTTCGTATCACGGCAGGCCCATAAAAAACCCTGAAGATGTTGCCAATGTCGTTGCGCCCATAGCCGGAGAAGCACAAGAAAACCTTGTTGCCTTGGTGGCTGGTCAGGACGGTAAGCCTATTGCGGTGATCCGACATACCATCGGGGTGACGAGTTCGTCGCCTATCGAGCTGTCAGTTTTGGCTGGGGCGATCGGGAACATAAAGGGCGCGGCTTCGGCCTGGATTATTCATAACCATCCGAGTGGATCAATGGATTTTAGCCCCGCAGATCGTTCGTTCATAAGCAAGCTTAACGATAATCTGGAAGGGACGGGCGTACCGCTCAATGGCTATCTGGTGCTTGCTCCGGATGGAAGATTCATCTCTTCCGAAAACGGCAGTGATGTTTCGTCGGGTGTCTATACAACTTCAAAAGATACCCCTGCAAAAGTGTCGGTAACTGGCCGGCGCATTGAAAAGCTTCGCGATCCTGGCGCGGAACATATTGATACCCCTGACAAGATGCGTGAATTTATGACGTCCAAACAAGGCAGCGGCATTGCGTTGCTGGATAGATCTCTTAAGCCCGTCGGGTGGGTGCCTATGGATGCGGCGGGCATGGAGCGCTTGAGGACGGGCGAGATTGATACCGGGGCGGCGCATATGCTGCGCGCCATTGAAAGCACGGGCGCTGAAACATTGGCCGTCAAAGCGCCTCACGGGTCGAACACAACGAACGTTGCCGCGTTCGCTCAGGCGTTTGGCCTGCGGGCCGTCGATATTATGCTTGAGCAGGCGGACGGCAGCTTAAAGAGCCTGGCACAAGAAGGGATGATGCCGGACGTTACAGGGCGGCGGTATTATCAGGAAGGGGTTGTAAGTGAGCTGCGTCAAGCTCTGCGAAGTCAGTATAATGATTACGTCGATCATATTTCTTTGGTGGCCGATACAAGCCCGATTCCTGAATTCGACTACCGCGAAGTTGCACAGGAAGAAATTGA
The DNA here is from genome assembly GCA_029574005.1 of Deltaproteobacteria bacterium. Lineage (GTDB taxonomy): Bacteria > Desulfobacterota > Desulfomonilia > UBA1062 > UBA1062 > JAKQBR01. The sequence continues at coordinate 3,372 of JAKQBR010000154.1, forward strand.
CGAGATCAAAAAGCAGGGCGGTCCAGATATTACAGGGATGCATCATGTTTTTAAAGCCGACGAACTAAGGCACGCCCTTCGTTCTCATGGAGACGCGAAAAAAGAGTCTCGTCACGTTCCACCCCAACGACCATTAACCATTGAGGATCTTAAGCAAATTCCTCTTGTTCTGGACGAATGGGACAGCCTTACCGTACAACCTAGATCAAAAAACAGAACTTCGATTGTTTACCGCAAGCAAATGAGCAACGGCGAAATGGTTTATGTAGAAAGGTTAATCGAATCGTCACAAAAGAAAGAACCGAGGTTGGTTACTAAGACCGCCTGGGTTGTTGCGCCGACTGGCGTCGAGTCCAGCCTAGCACCGGTTTATACTCCGGGACGCACCCAGGCGGATACTTCATTTAATCTTAATGATAATCCTATCGGTGAAAATGTCAAGAGCGATAAGCAAAATGATAGCGAAGATTTTCACTATCAAGCCCACGCCGCCAAGCCCGGATCTTCCCCCCGCGGTGCAACCGAATGGATTGATGACATGCAGGCCGTTATTCACGCCTTCGAGGGCGCGGACATATCGACCCCGATTCATGAGGCTGCCCACGTCATGCAGCGCCTTATGGAGCTTTACGACCCCCGCGGCTACGCTATCGCCTCGGCCTTTGTCGGGGCCAAGGAGGGCCAGCCCTGGACCGAACAACAGCATGAGCGCTTCGCCAAGAGCTTCGAGCAGTATTGCATGGACGGTACGGCGCCCACGGTACGCCTCCGGGACGTGTTCGCCAAGATAAAGAGCTGGATGCTGGACCTGTACCGCCGTCTTATTCATGGGGATCTCGGCATCACTGTATCCCCGGAGATGCGCCGGGTGTTCGATTCCTGGTTGACTACCGAAGAAGAACGCGAAGCTAACAGCCTGTATGAGCTTGGGGACCTCGAGAACGTATCCGAGATGACGGCGGAACTTTCCCAGGCTGACTTGAAGGATTTGCTGGATTACACGGACCTTGCGGCCAAAGCCCATGAACTGGCAATTGCCAAGCTGACCAAGGAGCGCGAAAAGGCCAAGGCGCGGGAGATGAAGAACCTCCGGGCCATGGCCGTGGAAATGATTGAACAGACCGAATTTTATGACCACCTGAAAGACTTAAAAAAGTATGGCGGGTTTAACCGTGCCTCCCTGCTGGCCAATGGCGGCCTTGATGTCGATGACATAACCGTCCTACAGGGCCGCAAGCTCATCAATTCCGATCCCGGGAAGGGCGTCAATTCCGACGAGTTCGCCCATGCCCGCGGCTATGAGAGCGCCGAAGAATTCGTCAGGCTGGTGCTTGATATGCCCATGACGAAGAAGGACGCTATTGAGCGGCGTTATGATATGCTGGTGGCCGACTTCAAGGAATCAGTCGAGGCTGAAATGCTGCAGCTGGCCGATGCCGAAGGCCTGATTGACGCCGAAATTGACATCCTGAATCAGCTTTTGAACCGCAAGCCGACCAGCGCGGGCCGGAAGACAGCGGCTAAAGTTTTAGGGGTCCAGACCGACGAGGAATATCAGAACCTCAAGATCAAGCTTTCTTCCATGGAAAAGGCCGCCAAGGACGCCTACAGGGCCGCCATGAAGACGGCCAAGGCCGAGGCTAAGGACGCCATGTCTCAGGCCAAGGAAGCGCAGGACGCGAAGATTGCGAGCCTGAAAGAGAAGCATCTTGAAAAGGTACTGGCCATTAAGGAAGAACAGAAGGCCATCATAGCCCGGATGAGGGCGCGGAATAAAGAGCAGGTCGAAATACAGAAGATCAAGCGCGGCTTGCAGCGGCACTTACGGC
>JAKQBR010000156.1 GCA_029574005.1 Deltaproteobacteria bacterium
CTGCGGGTACTCAAGGAGGAAGACCTCTCCCGCTTGAGGGTTACGCCGGAGATGCTCACCGACCTGATCATGTCCGTGCACAACGGCGTCATCACCGCCGCCAGCGCCAAGGCGGTCTTCGAGGAGATGGCCTCCACCGGTTCTCCGCCCGGGGAAATCATCGCTACGCGCGGCCTGACCCAGATCAGCGACGAGACCAGCCTGCGCGTGATCATCCAAGAAGCCCTGAGCGCCCATCCCATCACCCTATCTACCGCGCCCTTGACGGTAGCGCTGGGCCGCGCAATCTCGGACAGCCAGACCGGCATTTGTTCATATACTTCCGGCCCGAGTGTTTCCTCAACGGCCGCCCTAAACTGATCACTGCCGATGATCCGGCCGACATCGCGCCGCGTCACAGTGAAATTGACATCGTGAATGGTTGAATATATTGCATCTGAGATGCCGGTAAATTCCAGCCTGATCGGATACCGCCCCCCCACTCTCTCAAACCTGGCCGAGTGCCGCGGGGTCCGCATGATCATGTCAGACGCTCCGGTAGGCCCAAGGCGTTCAATTTCATCCATGGTGGCAAGCCGATCATCGGACACGCCCAGGCGCGAGAGCTTCCAATCATAGATCACCGGGAAGTAATACCCTTCCGTGCGCTTGAGCTTTTGCCCTGTCATTTCATGGTGCGTGGCCTCGATATGCGGCCAGAGGGTTTCAAACATACCCCATACGTCATAGACGAGTTGCCACTCTTCTTTCGAAAGCGTATCATCCAGGAACTGTTTTATCCGCGCGTCACAATCCTCGTCAGTCTCCTGATCCAACCTGATGTTTTGGCCATCGCGCAGCTTCGAAAGATTGTACTCATCGCCGGTATTCAGGGCCATGAGAATAGCTTGTTCCTTGGTGAGTGTCCGGCCGCCAAAGGCGAACGCTTGAGATGCCCACCCGGCTTGTTTCAAGAACGGATCCAGGAGACCTTTAAGCCGTTCGGTGTAATCGTCAATCATGCGGAGCTCGTTGTCATAAGCCTTGGCCACCCGGCCAAAGACGGCCTGCCATACCGGGCCCATGCGCTGGCCGCCGTCCAGGGCGATACAGATGAACTCAACCTTGCGAAGCTCTGCGATATGCTTGGCGCCGAACTCCTTGACCTTGCCCCAAAATGGCTGATTATTATCGCGGGCGATCATTTCACCTTTGATCAATCCCGTAGGTGTCGCGCCCCTGGCCTTATAGATCCCGGCCGCAAGGTCGGCAATCTCGCGCTTGGCCTCTTCGGTGTCGTGCTCGCGCTCCCACTTGTCCATGTATATCAAGGAGTCGGTCAGGTCCTTGATGTTCTCCCAATCCTCCAGGCTGAACACGGCCGGCCGCATGGCTGGCTGATTATCGCCCAGCATCCGAGTTGGAGCCGGAAGGGCTTTTCGAGCGTCCTGCAGGAGTTCCATACCGTTCCACTCGCCCCATATCCCGGCCTTGGATTCAATGAACTGTTCGAGCGACACGGCCGGCACGTCCGAGGCCTGCCATTTCGGAACCTTCACGTACTGAGCCAGCAGGGCACGGACCTGCTCGCGGTACTCAAAGCCCATGGCCTTACGCCGTAAGTGCCGCTGCAAGCCGCGCTTGATCTTCTGTATTTCGACCTGCTCTTTATTCCGCGCCCTCATCCGGGCTATGATGGCCTTCTGTTCTTCCTTAATGGCCAGTACCTTTTCAAGATGC
>JAKQBR010000157.1 GCA_029574005.1 Deltaproteobacteria bacterium
CCACGTAGTAAGCGAATATGCACCTATCATTCCCATTATACCAGCCCTGCTTCGACGCGCTCCATGTCGGCGCGGTTGCGCTGGCCACAAAATCAGAGGCTGTTAATTCCCGAGGGGCATCAACGGCGGAAGCCGAGTCGCTAATGTATAAATAGCGCCAACCTACATTTGTTAGCGTATTCGTGAATGTGATATCTTCCGACCAAAAGACCGAACGCCATCCACCTGCCGCGCCGACGATGTCGTACACTCCCGGCCCAACGGTAAATGTCGTGGTCCCCGTATAGGTGAACTTGCTCCGGCGCAGGTAGCCGATCGGCATGTACGTATGGTTATGCAGCACCTGAAGGTCGTAGGCGTCGCAGTACGCGGTCACGTCCAGGGCGTACCCGGCCGCCAGCGTGGCGATGGCTTCCAGGCCGTTGCCGGAGACGTTATACCGCAGCAGCCTCCCCGCATTCAAGGCCGGGTCCGGCATGTCAGGGGCGGCCGTGGAAGTAACGGGCAGCCTGAGAGAATGGCCAAGCCGCTCGTTAAGATCCTGGGTCAAGAAAGTCAGCTTGTCGAACGCGCTTTCATAGGCCGAGAGCGGCGGTGCCGACCCGGCCACCCAAGAGGCCTCTTGCGTGAATGGAGTAACGCGCTTAAGAATAACCTGATATGCGGCCCCCGGGGCCGTTGAGTATGTGACCGTATCCGACACAATGGTATAATCGACGTTCAGGGTCTGCGTGACCGTGGCGCCAGTGGCCGGAACGTATAGCTTGACCTCGATATCCTCATCGTCGATGTAGTCGAACGGTATCGGGTACTCCGTGACCGTTGCTGTGGTGTAGATCTTAACCGGGCTTTCGGTGTCGGTAACCGTGGCGTGAATCGGAAAGGCCAGGAAAAGCAAAACGGCCATCAGGGACAATACTTTTTTCATCTCGCTCCCTCTTCGAGAGCGGCCCCTGACGACCGATCTTAGTCTTTGCGGCGCTGGCCTGCGCCTGCTTCTATTACCTTTTTACATCGTACCTTCTCACCAACAAGTCAAGCGGATTCTGGCTTTCTCCGGACATCAAGTCATTGAGCCCCTGATAGGTTATCCAGGCTTGATAAGCAGGAAGCCCGAGGGCGTACCCTGTCGTGAAGATAATATCGCGCGCCGTGCGCGTCGGGAAATCACCGGTTACCAGGCCGGCCATAATTGCCGGAGTGTCGTGAATCGCGTTGGCAATGTCCTTGCCTACCGCGGCCACGGGCGAGATCCGGTAATCGAACCCCTGAACGGCCCCGGCCACATCTCGCGCCATCCATACGCCGGACAGGGCGTAATTGATAGGCGCCCCGAGCCATTCCCAGCCCTCCGGTAAGCGGAACTGCGTCAGCATGATATTCAGCCAGGAGGTCAAGACCGTGGTCAGCATGACACACTTGAAAGCCTCGAACTTGCTGATTTTGCCCATGCCGTATCGGTCGGCGGTATCCACCAGGCGGTTATAATAGCCATTAAAGAACGTGGCGAACATATACATGGCCTTCTGCGTTTCCGTGCCGCGCTGTGCCTTGGATAGCTCAATGGTGGCCCCGCTGTGCTGGGTAATCCTGACCACCATGTCCGCATACTCGCAGGCCTTGTCATGGTCGGGCGAACCATCCGGCAGGGTGTTTTCCTTCATACCCTTGGCATAGGCCCCAAGCCAGGTAGGATAAGCAATCATGTAATCCATGAACCTGATCGGTGAGAAGCCGGCCTTAGTGACGGCCTCCAGGGTCTGCTTGCCCTTCGACTTCGTGAGCTGTGTCCAGAGCTGGGCAATGTCACGGTCGAAGTTCTGCGATCGATGCTTCATCTCGATTGACATTTCATTTATGAACTTGGCCATCTCGATCGGGCTCTTGGAGAATTGCTGCACGCCTTCGGCCGTGTATCCCACTCCGATTTCCTCAACAGTCTGAGTCATGGCCGTTATCTGGGCCATGGCCGTGCTGGCTTTAAACGAAAGCATAGCCACAGTCCCGGCCCCGCGCCCCCATCCTATCCATCGGTCAATGGCGTTCTTGATGGTTGCGCTCGGCCGCGCGATTTCCGAAAGCCAGTACGGGAACTGCTCGTAAACCTCAGGCCCCAGGGTTTCTTCCACGGCCGCCCTGAACTGGTCGCTGCCGATGATCCGGCCGACATCGCGCCGCGTCACAGTGAAATTGACATCGTGAATGGTTGAATATATTGCATCTGAGATGCCGGTAAATTCCAGCCTGATCGGATACCGCCCCCCCACTCTCTCAAACCTGGCCGAATGCCGCGGGGTACGCATGATCATATCTGACGCGCCGGTCGGTCCAAGCCGCTCGATTTCGTCCATGGTGGCCAGCCGGTCATCGGACACGCCCAGGCGTGAAAGTTTCCAGTCGTAAATCACCGGGAAGTAATAGCCCTCCGTGCGCTTGAGCTTCTGACCGGTCATCTCATGGTGCGTAGCCTCGATATGCGGCCAGAGGGTTTCAAACATGCCCCACACGTCATAGACGAGCTGCCATTCTTCCTTAGAAAGCGTATCCTCAAGAAACTGTCGTATCCGAGCGTCACAGTCTTCATCTGACTCCTGGTCAAGCCTGATGTTCTGGCCGTCGCGCAGCTTGGAAAGATTGTACTCGTCGCCGCTGTTCAAGGCCATTAAGACGACCTGTTCCTTGGTGAGCTGCCGGCCACCGAAGGCGAACGTTTCAGACGCCCACCCATCTTGCTTTAAAAACGGCTCCATGATGCCCCTCAGGCGCTCAGTGTAATCGTCGACCATGCGGAGCTCGGCGTCATAAGCCTTGGCCACTCGACTGAAAACGGCCTTCCATACCGGACCCATACGCTGGCCGCCGTCCAGGGCGATGCACAGGAATTCAACCTTGCGGAGCTCGGCAAGATGACGCGCGCCAAATTCCTTGATCTTCTGCCAGTACGGTTGATTCGGGTCCCGGGCAATCATCTCACCCATAACCGGAGAGGCAGGGTCAACACCTCGAGCCGCGTAGATCCCGGCCGCAAGGTCCGCGATCTCGCGCTTAGCTTCTTCGGTGTCGTGCTCGCGCTCCCACTTGTCCATGTATATCAGGGAGTCGGTCAGGTCCTTGATGTTCTCCCAATCCTCCAGGCTGAACCGCGCCGGCTTCATGGCCGCCTGATTATCGCCCATGAAACGTGTAGCAGCGGGCAGGGCCTTGCGGGCGTCCTGCAGGAGCTGCACGCTACCCCATACCGTGGCCTTGGATTCAAGGAACTGCTCAAGCGATACGGCCGGAACGTCCGAGGCCTGCCACTTCGGCACCTTCATGTACTGAGCCAGGAGCGCCCGAACCTGCTCGCGGTACTCGAAGCCCATGGCCTTACGCCGTAAGTGCCGCTGCAAGCCGCGCTTGATCTTCTGTATTTCGACCTGCTCTTTATTCCGCGCCCTCATCCGGGCTATGATGGCCTTCTGTTCTTCCTTAATGGCCAGTACCTTTTCAAGATGC
>JAKQBR010000160.1 GCA_029574005.1 Deltaproteobacteria bacterium
CAACTGGATGCCGAGCGCCCGGTAAAAGGTGCAGATCTCGGAGGAGAGCTTCCCGCCGCCTGAGCAGGCCAGGACCACGCGGTCCATGCCCATCTCCCTCTTGAGGCGGTCGAAGACCAGCAGATTGGCCAGGCCGAAGAGCGCGAGCTCATGGGGCGGCATGCGCTTGCCCGCGGCCATGCTCTCGGCGAAGAGCTTGCCCCTGACCATGGCCCAGCGGTAGATGGCCTGGTAGCGGGGCTTGGCGCGCTTGAGCTGAGCGTGCACGATCTCGTAGGCCTTTTCGTACAGGCGCGGGATGGAGTTGATGATATGGGGCCTGACCTCACGCAAGTCGCGGGCGATGGTCTGGTAGCTTTCGGCGAACACCAGCTCGCCGCCCATCTTGAGTCCCGCGGTATGGTAATCGCTCATGCGGCCGTAGACATGGCAGAGCGGCAGGTGCACCAGGGCCTTGAGGTGCAGCTCGCGCTTGTTGGTACGCTCCATGATCTCGGAGGACGAGCACTGGTGCATGGAGGCGACCCAGTTGGCCTGCGTCAGGATGACGCCCTTCTGTTTGCCGGTGGTGCCCGAGGTGTAGATGATCGAGGCGATGTCGTCCGGGATGACGCGCTGGATGCCCTCCTCGACCGTATCACGGCTCACCTTGTCTTTGCCCAGGGCGATGACCTCCCCAAAGCTCGAGAGTCCTTCAGTCTTTTCGCCGTCCCAGGGGCTCATGGTGATGATCAGGGGCATGGGTTTGCCCTGGCTGACCTTGACCACCAGGCGCGCCTTTTCAGCGCTCGACACGATGACCATGCGCGACTCGCTGTCTTCGAGCATGTAAGCGAGCTCTTCTTCCGAGACCGTGGGGTACAGGGGCACGCCGACGGCGCCGCTGGCCTGAATGGCCTGATCGGCGATGATCCAGCGCGGACGGCTTTCCGAGTAGATGGCCACGCGTTCGCCCCGTTTGATGCCCAAGGCGATGATGCCGCGCGCCAGCGCGATGACCTCCTCGCGCGCCTGGGCCCAGGTCCGGGAGGTGAAGCGGTCGATCGGACGGCCCTCGGCGTCGAACCTCCCGGTCAGGAACGGAAAGTCATCGCCGTAACGCACGGCCTGGGAGTGGAAAAAACCGCACAACGTATCGGTACGATACCCCATAGCACCCTCCTCGGTCTGGTTTTTCTGCCCTGCCGAACAACCTACGTGCTTAACAATTACCCCGATGAACGCATGCGCCCATCGCAGGTGTGATCGCTTGAAAAACGGGAGCCCTAAGGCATGCACCTCCCGCCTAGAGCGTTGAATTCCCGATCAGTGATCGCGCGGACTCTTCCAGTACCTGCACCGCCACGATGAGCATCTTGAAGCGTTCGTCTGTGGTCTGCCCATGGTAGAAGCGATAGTAGATCTGCTGGGCGATGACCGCCAGGCGGAACAGGCCGAAGCAGAGATAGAAGTCGAAATTGGGTATGCTGATGCCGGAGCGCTCGGCATAGCGCGCCACGATCTCGGCGCGCGTCATGGCGCCGGGTATGGTGGTGGGAAGCATGCGGATGAGCTGCACATTGGGCGGGTCAGCGGCCTCAACCCAATAGGCCAGCGAGCTGCCGAGGTCCATGAGCGGATCGCCGATGGTGGCCATCTCCCAGTCCAGCACGCCCACGATCTTGAGCGGGTTGTCGGCGTCAAGGACCACATTGTCGAACTTGTAGTCGTTGTGGATAATGCCGGGCTTGGGCGTCTCCGGCGGCATCTTTTCCTCCAGCCAGGCCATGACGTCTTCATAGTCCGGGGCATCCGGCGTGCGCGCGTTGCGGTAACGCTGGCTCCAGCCTTCCACCTGGCGCCGGACATAGCCATCGGGCCTGCCGTAGCCCTCCAGGCCGATGGCCTTGTAGTCAATGGAGTGCAGCTCGAGCTGGACATCGATCAGGTTCTCGCACAGCCGGCGCGCGTCTTGGGGCGAGAAATGCAGCCCCGCGGGGATGTCCTTGCGCAGGATGATGCCTTTGAGGCGCTCCATGACATAGAAGGGGCAGCCCATGACGGCCTCGTCCTCGCTGTAGACGAGGGGTTCGGGTCCATACGGATAGACCGGCTTGAGCGCCTTGAGCATGCGGTATTCGCGCCCCATGTCATGGGCGCTCTTGGCCTTGGTGCCGAACGGGGGGCGGCGCAGGACGAGCTCGGTATCGCCCACGGCGATCAGGTAGGTCAGGTTGGAAAACCCGCTCGGGAACTGCTGCACCGTGAGTTCGCCCGTAAGCCCCGGGATCGTGTCCTTCAGGAACTCCTCGACCCGTTTGAGGTCCAGCTCTTCGCCTTTGCGGATGGCCTTGGGCCTGTCGATATAATCCATCTATGCACCCCCCTTGGTATCAATAGAGGATCGGATAAGCCCCAGCACAAATTCAGTGTACTGTTCGACGGTGATCTTGCGCCGGGTATATTTCCAGCGTTTCAAGTACCAGTCCTGGAGCAGGGCCTTGACGGCCGCGGCGGTCAGGCGCGGATCGGCAATGCTGAACACGCCTTCCTGCATGCCCTGTTCCAGGATATCGATAAAGATCTTTTCGGTGAAGAGCTCACTCTCGATGGCCTTGGCCTGCTGCTCCTTGCTCAGGTTCTTGGTCTCCATGTAAGAGAAGTAGAACCAGCGGTAATAGATCTCGCTCAAGAAAAGATGGGTCCGGATTGCCTCGGCCAGCTTCTCTTGAGCGCCCGTGGCCGTTTCGATGCGCTCGGACAGGACGCGGTGCACGGTCAGGCGGCCCTGGTCCTGGATCAGGTCCAGGAGCTCGTCCTTGCTGGAGAAGTAGGAATAGAGCGCCCCCATGGAGAGGCCCGACGCGCGGGAGAGATCACGCAGCGTCATGGCATGGAAGCCTTTCTGATGGCTCACCGCCAGGGTGGCGTCAAAGATCCTCTCCAGGTTCCGAACCGCCACGTCGGCCTTCTTGATCTTGACCGAGGCCCTTTGGCGCGCGAAGATCTCGGCGAA
>JAKQBR010000180.1 GCA_029574005.1 Deltaproteobacteria bacterium
AAGCTGATCCATCCGATCGCGATGGAAGAGGGCTTGCGGTTCGCCATCCGTGAAGGCAGACGCACCGTGGGCGCCGGCGTCATCGTCAAGGTCATCGAATAGGAAGACAGTATGCGAGATCTCGTGATTTTAGCGTGTGGGGACTGCAAGCGTCGTAACTATACGACGACACGCAACAAGAAGAAGCAGCAGGAGAAGCTGCAGATCAAGAAGTACTGCCCGTTCTGCAAGACCCACTCGCTGCATAAAGAGACGAAGTAGGGATGTGGCATGCAGGCCAGTAGCTCTAATGGTAGAGCGCCGGACTCCAAATCCGGATGCTGGGGGTTCGAATCCCTCCTGGCCTGCCATTTTGGAAGGATTTCATGGAGAAAATAACGCGCTATCTGAAGGAAGTCAGGGCCGAGCTGAAGAAGGTGACCTGGACGGGCAGGAAGGAAATTACCAGCGGTACCATCGCGGTCCTGGTGCTGTGCGTCATCATATCACTTTTCCTTGCGGTTGTGGATTTCGGCCTTTCGTCCATCGTCAGGCTGGTCATGGGGTGGTAGGCTAACCATGGAACATAAGTGGTACGTGGTACATACCTATTCGAATTTTGAAAACAAAGCCAAAAAATCGCTGGAAGAGCGTATCAAGGCTTACAACTGCCAGGACTATTTTTCCGACATCCTGGTCCCCGTCCCGGTCGAAACGCCATCGCCGGGCGCGCAGGCTAAGAAGAAGGCCGGCGGCAACCGCAAATTCTTCCCGGGTTATATCCTGGTCAAGATGGCGTTGACCGACAAGACCTGGCATGTGGTCATGGGCACGCCCAAGGTCACCGGTTTCGTAGGCGGTCGCAACGAGCCCTCTACGATCCCAGACGGCGAGGTGGAAAAGCTCAAGGCCCAGATCGAAACCGGTATGGGTGGCAAGGAATTCCGTTGCGAATTCGCCCTGGGCGACGCGGTCACGGTAACCGAAGGTCCTTTCCAGAATTTCTCCGGCGTGGTGGACGACATCAAACCCGACAAAGGCAAGGTACGCGTCCTGGTATCCATCTTCGGGCGCTCGACGCCGGTCGAACTCAATTTTGACCAAATAACCAAGAAATAGTTCTAAGGGGTAACCAATGGCAAAGACGATCACGGCTAAGATAAAGATTCATATCCCCGCAGGCGAGGCCAAGCCTTCGCCGCCGGTCGGACCGGCGCTGGGACAGCACGGGGTGAACATCATGGAGTTCTGCAAGGCCTTCAACGCGAGCACGGAAAAATTGAAGGGCAACCTTATACCGGTCATTATCTCGGTGTATCAGGACAGGACCTTCACGTTCATCACGAAAAGCCCGCCGGCCTCACGGCTCTTGATAAAGGCAAGCGGGGTGGAAAAGGGTGCCTCCAACGCCAAGACGGACCGCGCCGGCAAGGTAACCAAGGCTCAGGTCAAGGATATCGCCACCCAGAAGCTCAAGGATTTGAACACCGATGACGTCGATGTCGCCATGAAGATCATTGCTGGGACGGCCCGCAGCATGGGTATCGAGATCGTTGATTGAAGGAGTAAGGTATGGCTCACAGGGGCAAGAAATATATCGAGGCCAGGAAAAAGGTCGATCCTGTCAAGCGTTACAGCTGCGAGGATGCGTTGGGTCTGGTGCTCGAAACCAAGTATTCAAAGTTTGATGAGAGCGTGGATGTCGCCTTGCGTTTGGGTGTCGATCCCCGGCATGCCGACCAGATGGTGCGCGGGACGGTGATCCTGCCGCACGGCACCGGAAAAGAGACGCGCGTGCTGGTCTTTGCCAAGGGAGAGAAGGAAAAGGAGGCGCAGGAGGCCAAGGCCGATTATGTGGGCGCCGAGGACATGGCCGAAAGGATCCAGGGCGGTTGGCTCGACTTCGACAAAGTCATCGCCACGCCGGACATGATGGGGCTGGTCGGCAAACTGGGTAAAATTCTCGGTCCTCGCGGCATGATGCCCAACCCCAAGCTGGGCACGGTCACCTTCGACGTGGGCAAGACCGTGGGAGAGATGAAGTCCGGACGGATCGAGTTCAAGGTCGACAAGACCGGCATCGTGCATGCCAGCGTCGGCAAGACCTCCTTCGGCAAGGACAAGCTCATGGACAATCTGAAGGCCCTCCTCGAGGTGGTTGTGAAGCTCAAACCGTCTTCCAGCAAGGGTGCCTACATCAAGAGCGTGGCGTTATCGAGCACCATGGGGCCCGGCATAAAGGTAGACCCGCTCGAGGCCTCGTCGATCTTTAAATAAGTTAATAATCCTGGTTAAAGACAGCGGGTGCGTTTTTTCAGCGCTTAATAGCCCGCCGAGACCGGGGGGACCCCCGGAGATCCTTTAACAGGAGAACGAAACAGTAAAGGGGGTGAGGGAACGATTGAACAGGACGGAGAAATCGGAATTAGTTGAGCGTCTGCACGGTGAGCTGAAGGACACCAAGGCCGTGTTCGTCACCGACTACATGGGACTTACCGTCGAGGAGATATCCCAATTGCGCGGCAATATCAAGGCCGCCGGCGGCAAATACCAGGTGGTGAAGAACACCCTGCTCAAACGGGCCTCGGAGGGTACCGGCGCCACAGGACTGGCGCCGTATCTCGAAGGTCCCACGGCGGTGGCCATGGCATTCGCCGATCCAGTGGCCTTGGCCAAGGTCCTGGTGGACTTCGCCAAGAAGAACGAGAAGCTCGAGATCCAGGGCGGCGTACTGGGCGAACAGGTGTTGAACCTCCAGGATGTGAGGGACTTGGCTACCATGCCGAGCCGCGAGGTGCTGCTGGCGCGACTGTTGGGCACCTTGAATGCCCCGGCGACCAACCTCGCGGGAGTCTGCGCCGCTATGGTGCGTCAGCTGCTCTATGCCTTGAAGGCGATCGAAGAAAAAAAGAACCAAGCATAAGAAGATTATACATAAGGAGATAAAACCATGAGTGTTACCCGTGAAGACGTAATAAAATTCATTGAGAATATGACGGTACTCGAACTCGCCGGGTTCGTCAAGGAGCTCGAAGAGAAATTCGGCGTATCCGCCGCCGCCCCGGCCGTGGCTGTTGCCGCAGGACCTGTCGTCGCCGGTGGAGCGGCCGAGCCGGTCGAGGAAAAGACCCAGTTCGACGTTATCCTGAAGGATGCCGGCGCCCAGAAGATCCAGGTCATCAAGGTCGTGCGTGCGCTGACCAACCTGGGCCTCAAGGAGGCCAAGGACCTGGTTGAAGGCGCGCCCAAGCCGGTGGTTGAGAAGGTCTCCAAGGCCGATGCCGAGGACGCCAAGAAAAAGCTCGAAGAGGTCGGCGGAGTCGTTGAAATAAAGTAGTTCAGAGCTCCGACAGACAGGGAGTGGACACCGCCTTCTCAGGCGGTGTCCAATACTTTTTCATAAAGGCTTGGCGTAGAAACAAAAGAGGGAAAAAAGAGCATGAAAAAAGACATCCTTTCTTATCCTGAGGTAAGGCGGAAAAGCTTTGCCAAACGGCGCACGCTCATCGACATGCCCGACCTGGTCGAGCTGCCGAAGTCATCGTATGCGGCCTTTCTGCAGAAGGACGTCCCCCCCGAAAAACGCAGGAACATGGGACTGCAGGGGGTCTTCAAGTCCGTCTTCCCGATCAAGGATTTCAATGAGGATGCATCGCTCGAATTTGTGGAATACCGCTTGGGCGAGCCCAAGTATGACATGGATGAATGTATCCAGAAAGGCCTGACCTTCGCGGCCCCCGTAACCTTGAAGGTCAGACTGGTGGTGTTCGATCGTGATGAGGAAAGCCAGACCCAGAGCATCCGGGATATCAAGGAGCAGGAAGTCTATTTCGGCGAGATCCCGCTCATGAGCCCCAGTTCCACCTTCGTGATCAACGGCACCGAACGGGTGATCGTCAACCAGCTCCACCGCTCACCCGGCATCTTCTTCGACAAGACCGCCGCGCGGCTGGCCACGGGCGGCAAGGTGCTCTACTCGGCGCGCATCATCCCGGCCCGCGGCAGTTGGATAGACCTTGATTTCGACGCCAAGGGCATCCTCTACCTGCGCATCGACCGACGGCGCAAGATGCCGGCCACGACGCTTTTGAAGGCCTTGGGGTTCTCCAACCAGGAGATCCTGGGCATCTACTATCTCAAGGAGCGCTTCGGGATCAGTGGAGAGAAGATCCTCAAGTATATCGATATCGAAAACCTCGTGGGCTTGAAGGCCGAGCATGACATCAAGGCAAAAGGCGTGGATGAGCCGGTCGTCAAGAGCGGGCGCAAGATCACGCCGGCTGCCGCCAAGAAGCTCTCCGGCAAGGAGATCGAGCCCATCGTGGTAGAGGAAAAGGACCTCCTGGGGCGTATCCTGGCCGAGGATATCGTGAATCTTCAAACCGGCGAGATCGTCGCCGAGGCCAACGATACCCTGACGCCGGAGCTGCTCGAAAACCTTAGGCAGGAGGGCATCACCGAGATAAAGACCCTCCTGATCGACGAGATAACCTTCAGCTCCTCGCTCTCAAAGACACTGGCGCTGGACAAGATCGACACATCAGAGGAGGCCATCATAGAGATCTACCGGCGACTGCGGCCCTCCAACCCCCCGACCCTGGAGATCGCCAACAACTTTTTCGACAACCTGTTCTTCAATCCTTCCTACTATGATCTCTCGCGCGTCGGGCGCCTGAAGATCAACCGTAAGCTTGGCGTCAGTGACGAGGATGCCCCCATAGACCTGACCGTGCTGCGCAAGGAGGATATCCTCCTGACCGTTAAATATATCCTCGAGCTCAAGGACAATGTGCCGGGACGCAGCGTGGACGACATCGACCACATGTCCAACCGCCGTGTGCGTTCGGTGGGCGAACTGCTCGAAAACCAGTACCGCATCGGCCTGGTGCGCATGGAACGCGCCATCAAGGAGCGCATGAGCCTCCAGGATGTCGAGACCATGATGCCCAACAACCTCATCAATCCCAAGCCCGTCACGGCCGTGATCAGAGAGTTCTTCGGCTCGGGTCAGCTTTCGCAGTTCATGGACCAGACCAATCCGCTGTCCGCCATTACGCACAAGCGCCGCCTCTCGGCCTTGGGACCCGGAGGACTCACGCGCGAGCGCGCGGTCTTCGAGGTCCGCGATGTGCATCCCTCGCACTACGGCCGCATCTGTCCCATCGAGACCCCGGAAGGTCCGAACATCGGTCTGATCGTCTCGCTGTCGACCTATGCGCGCGTCAACGAGTTCGGCTTCATCGAGACACCCTACTACCTGGTCAAGGACGGCATCGTCTCCAACGAGATGCAATACCTGAGCGCCATGGAGGAGGAGGAAGAGGTCGTCGTCCAGGCCACGGAACCCCTGGACAAACAGGGCAAGATCATCGCCGAGATGGTGCGCGTACGGTTGAAGAACGGAGAATACGGCATCGTGCCGCGCGAGCAGGTCACGCTCATGGACGTGGCCACCAACCAGCTCTTCAGTGTCTCAGCCAACCTGATCCCCTTCCTCGAGCATGACGACGCCAACCGTGCGCTGATGGGCTCCAACATGCAGCGCCAGGCCGTGCCGCTCCTGTTCCCCAAGCCCCCCATGGTCGGCACGGGCATGGAGCATGTCATCGCGCGCGACTCGGGGGTCTGCGTGGTCGCAAGGCGCGACGGGGTGGTCTGGGATGTCGACTCGCAGCGCATCGTGATCATGGCCGACACCGTAGGAGAACGGCAGGAAGACACGGGGATCGACATCTATAAACTCATCAAGTTCAAACGCGCCAACCAGAACACGTCCTTCAACCAGAGTCCGATCGTCAAGAAAGGCCAGCGCATCAAGAAGGGCGAGATCATCGCCGACGGACCGGCGACCAGCGCCGGGGAACTGGCGCTCGGACGCAACCTCGTGGTGGCCTTCATGCCCTGGGGCGGTTACAACTACGAAGACGCCATCCTGATCAGCGAACGCGTGGTCAAGGAAGACTTCTATACCTCGGTACACATCGAGGAGTTCGAGGTCATGGCCCGCGATGTCAAGCTCGGCACCGAAGAGATCACGCGCGATATCCCCAACGCCGGCGAAGAGGCGCTCAAGAACCTTGACGATGCCGGCATCGTGCGCATCGGCGCCGAGGTGGCCCCGGGCGATATCCTGGTGGGCAAGGTCACGCCCAAGGGCGAGACCCAGCTTTCGCCCGAGGAAAAGCTTTTGCGGGCCATCTTCGGTGAAAAGGCCAGCGAGGTCAAGGATTCATCCTTGCGTGTTCCGCCCGGCATCGAAGGCACGGTCATCGACGCCCGCGTCTTCAACCGCCGCGGCCAGGAGCGCGACGAGCGCACGCGCGAGATCGAGGCCCGCGAGATCGAGATCCTCAACAAGGATAAAGAAGACGAGCTCAGGATCATCACCATCGCCGCCCGTCAGCGGCTGCAGAACCTGCTGATCGGCAAGGAGCTGGCCGCACCGCTGATTTCGCACTTGGGCGACGCCATCGTGGCCAAGAGCAAGGAAAAGATCACGGAGGACATGCTCCAGGGCTTGACGGTCGACGACTTCAAGGACATCCGCATCAAGGGCGGTGACGATATCGAGCACCAGATCGAACGCATCATCAGCCGGCTCGATCACCAGAAGCGCATGATCGAGAAGCTCTACGACTCCAAGATCGAGAAGTTATCCCAGGGCGATGACCTGCCGCCCGGGGTCAACAAGATGGTCAAGGTCTTCATCGCCATCAAGCGCAAGCTCTCGGTGGGTGACAAGATGGCCGGACGACACGGCAACAAGGGCGTCATCTCGCGCATCCTGCCGGAAGAGGACATGCCCTTCTTCGCCGACGGCAGGCCCGTGGACATCGTCCTGAACCCCCTGGGCGTGCCATCGCGCATGAACGTGGGGCAGATCCTTGAAACGCATATCGGCTGGGCCGTCCATAGCCTGGGCGAATCCTTGCGCGCCTTCATGGAAACGGAATATACCGATGATTCCTTGCGCGATTTCCTCCGCAAGGTCTATGCCTCGCCCAAGGTGGACAAGCATCTCAAGGAGGCCTCGCGAGAAGACCTCCTGCGCATAGCACGCTCCATCTGCGACGAGGGGCTGCATGTCGCGGTGCCGGTCTTCGATTCCGCCAAGGAGGATGAGATCACCAAGATCATGGCCGGCGCCGGCATTACCGACGGCGGTCGGGTGACCTTGTACGACGGGCGCTCCGGAGAACCCTTCGACGGCCGTGTAACCGTCGGCATGATGTATATGCTCAAGCTGCACCACCTGGTGGATGACAAGATTCATGCCCGCTCAATCGGACCGTACTCGCTCGTCACCCAGCAGCCGCTGGGCGGAAAGGCACAGTTCGGCGGTCAGCGTCTGGGCGAAATGGAGGTCTGGGCCATCGAGGCCTACGGCGCCGCCTATTCGCTGCAGGAGTTCCTGACCGTCAAGAGCGACGACGTAGCCGGAAGGACCCGCACCTATGAATCGATCGTCAAGGGCCAGCACGAGCTGGAGCCCGGCATACCGGAGTCGTTCAACGTTCTCATGCGAGAACTCAAGAGCCTCGGACTCGACATCGGCCTGATCGAGGGCCGGGGTTAATAAAAGGGGGAAGAAATTGGAAGACCTTTACAGCTATTTTGAGAAACCCAAAGATCCTTCCAACTACATGGCCGTGAGGATCGGCCTTGCGAGCCCTGAGAAGATCCGTGCGTGGTCGTACGGCGAGGTCAAGAAGCCCGAGACCATCAATTATCGGACCTTCAAGCCCGAGCGCGACGGCCTGTTCTGCGCGCGCATCTTCGGGCCTATCAAGAGCTACGAATGCATCTGCGGCAAGTACAAGCGCATGAAGCACCGCGGCGTGGTGTGCGAGAAATGCGGGGTCGAGGTCATCGACTCGCGCGTGAGGCGCGAACGCCTGGGGCATATCGAACTGGCCACCCCCGTGGCGCACATCTGGTTCTTAAAGAGCCTGCCGTCGCGCATCGGCGGCCTTCTGGACCTCTCGATCAAAGAGCTCGAGCGTGTGCTCTACTTCGAAAGCTATATCGTCACCGACCCCAAGGACGTGCCGCTCAGGAAGGGCGAGCTCCTGACCGAGGACAAGTTCCGCGCCGAGATCGAAAAGCACGGCATCGGCAGCTTCGTGGCCAAGATGGGCGCCGAGGCCATCGACGATCTGATCACGGAGCTCGATCTCCTGGCGCTTTCCGTGACACTGAAGGACGAGATTGCGCATACCAAGAGCGAGGCCAAGAAGAAGAAGCTCAGCAGGCGTCTGCGCATGGTCAGCGTCATGATCGGCATCGAGCCGGGCGAGCTGATCCAGTTCGTGGAAGACCGCTTCCACCTGGAAAAGGACGAGCAGTTCCGCCGGGCACTGGGCGAGATCCTGACCGAGTGCCGCAAGATCGTCAAGCAGTGGGACGATGCCCTGACCTACCAGGAGAAGAAAAAGATCATTCCCAAGATCAACGAGGTGATCGACAAGCTGATCGAGTCGCGCCGGCTCACGCACGAGGATATCGATTATTTGCGGCCCTGGCAGGACCCCTCCTGGATGATCCTCAAGGTCATCCCGGTATTGCCGCCCGACCTCAGGCCCCTGGTGCCCTTGGACGGCGGACGTTTCGCCACCTCGGATTTGAACGACCTGTACCGCCGGGTCATCAACCGCAACAACCGGTTGAAAAGGCTCATGGAGCTCAACGCCCCCGATATTATTTTACGGAACAAGAAGCGCATGCTGCAAGAGGCGGTCGATGTCCTGTTCGACAACGGTCGGCGCGGCCGCGTCATCACCGGCGCCAACCGCAGGCCCTTGAAATCGCTCTCCGACATGCTCAAGGGCAAGCAGGGCCGTTTCCGCCAGAACCTTCTGGGCAAGCGCGTGGACTATTCCGGCCGCTCGGTCATCACCGCCGGTCCGGACCTGCGGTTGCATCAGTGCGGACTGCCCAAGAAGATGGGCATCGAGCTCTTCAAGCCCTTCATCTACCACAAGCTGGAGGTGAAGGGCTATGTCAGCACCATCAAGAGCGCCAAGCGCCTGGTCGAGAAGGAAACCCCCGAGGTCTGGGAATGCCTGGCCGAGGTGGTTCAGGAGTACCCCGTGCTCTTAAACCGCGCGCCCACGCTGCACAGGCTCGGCATCCAGGCCTTCGAGCCTATCCTGATCGAGGGCAAGGCCATCCAGCTGCACCCGCTGGTCTGTCCGGCCTTCAACGCCGACTTCGACGGCGACCAGATGGCCGTACACGTCCCCTTGTCGATCGAGTCGCAGGTGGAAGCCCGCGTGCTCATGATGTCCACCAACAATATCCTTTCGCCCGCGCACGGCAAGCCCATCATCGTGCCCACGCAGGACATCGTGCTGGGGGTATACTACCTCACGCGCGACAAACCGGGCGCCAAGGGCGAGGGCATGATCTTCTTCGGTCCCGAGGAGGTGCGCGCGGCCCTGGACGCGGGTGCGGTGTCCATCCATGCCAGGATCAAGGTGCGCATGGAGGGCAAACTCGTCGATACGACAGTCGGCCGCGTCATCTTCCGCGAGATCGTGCCGTCCGAGATACCCTTTGAGTCCATCAACAAGCCCATGACCAAGAAGGCCCTGGCCGACATCGTGGACATCTGCTTCTCCGTGGCCGGCGACAAGAAGACCGTGCTCCTGGCCGACCGCATCAAGGACCTCGGATACTTCTACGCCACCACGGCCGGGATATCGATCGGGATCGAGGATATGATGATCCCCAAGAGTAAACCCAAGATCATCGCCGAGGCCAAGGATGACGTCGCCAAGATTATCAACCAGTATAACGAAGGCCTCATCACCGACGGCGAGCGCTACAACAAGATCGTGGACATCTGGACCAAGGTCACCGACCATATCGCCGGCGACATGATGGATACCATCAAGAAGGACGTCATCACCCTGCCCGACGGCAGCCAGACCGAGACGCCCTCCTTCAACCCGATCTTCATGATGGCCGACTCCGGCGCGCGCGGGAGCGCCCAGCAGATCCGTCAGCTGGCCGGCATCCGTGGTCTGATGGCCAAGCCCTCGGGCGAGATTATCGAGACCCCCATCGAGTCCAATTTCCGTGAAGGTCTGGATGTCCTGGAGTACTTCATCTCGACCCACGGCGCGCGCAAAGGTCTGGCCGATACCGCCTTGAAGACCGCCAACTCCGGGTATCTGACCCGGCGACTGGTGGACGTGGCGCATGACGTGGTGGTGTCGGAAGAGGACTGCGGCACCATGGACGGCGTGGAGATCGAGGCCCTGGTCGAAGGCGGCGAGATCATCCAAAACCTGGGAGAGCGCATCCTGGGCCGCGTGGCCTTGGACGACATCCGCGACCCCTACACGGGCGAGGTCCTTGTGCCGGCCAACGTCATGATCGACGATGCGCACGTGGCGAAGATCATGGATTCGGGCCTCGAAAAGGTCGTGGTGCGCTCCGCTCTGTCGTGCAAATCGAAGCAGGGCATCTGCGCCAAGTGCTACGGAAAGGACCTGGCGCGCGGTCGCATGGTCAATATCGGCGAGGCCGTGGGCATCATCGCGGCCCAGTCCATCGGTGAACCCGGCACCCAGCTGACCATGCGGACATTCCATATCGGCGGCACGGCCACGGTTATCGAGCAGTCGAGCCTCAAGTTCAACCATGCCGGGGTGGTCAAGTACAAGGACCTCAAGGTCGTGCGCGGCAAGGACAACGAGCTGGTGGCGATGAACCGCAACGGGTTCATCACCCTCACCGATGAAAACGGCCGCGAGCGTGAGAGTTACCCGATCGTGTACGGCGCCAAGGTCAAGGTCGAGGACGGCCAGAGGGTTGAGGCCTCCTCGCTCCTGGCGGAGTGGGACCCGTATTCGCTGCCCATCCTGACCGAAGTCACCGGTAAGGTCAAATACACCGACCTGGTGGAGGAGATCACGGTCCAGGAACACATCGACGAGGTGACCGGTCTTTCGCGCGCGGTGGTCATCGAACCCAAGGACCCCGAACTGAGACCCCGCATCCTGATCGTTGATGATGCCGGCAAGCCGGTCAAGATCCCGGGCACCAAGAACCCGGCTCGCTACGGTCTGCCGGTGGGCGCCAATATCTATGTGAAGGACGGCGAGGATGTCTTTGCCGGCGACGTTCTGGTCAAGATCCCGCGTGAGACCACCAAGACCAAGGACATCACCGGCGGTCTGCCGCGCGTGGTCGAGCTCTTCGAGGCCCGCAAGCCCAAGGAGTGCGCCACGGTCTCCGAGATCGACGGCGAGGTCTCCTTCGGCAAGGACACCAAGGGCAAGCGCAAGGTCATCATCACCCCCGAGACCGGGGTGCCCAAGGAATATATGATCATCAAGGGCAAGCATATCGCCGTGCATGAAGGCGACTATGTGCGCGCCGGTGAACCCTTGATGGACGGCGCGGTTGACCCGCACGATATCCTCAGGATCCGGGGCGAGAAGGAACTGGCCAAGTACCTGACCAACGAAGTGCAGGAGGTCTACCGTCTACAGGGCGTCAAGATTAACGACAAGCACATCGAGGTGATCGTGCGCCAGATGCTCAAGCGCGTCAAGATCAAGGAATCCGGCGATACGCTCAACATCGAGGGCGAGTTCGTGGACAAGTACAGCTTCAACGAGTCAAATGAGCGCGTGGTCTCCGAGGGCGGGCGTCCGGCCGTGGCCGAGCCGTTCCTCCTGGGCATCACCAAGGCCAGCCTCAACACCGAGAGCTTCCTCTCGGCGGCGTCCTTCCAGGAAACCACGCGGGTACTGACCGAGGCCAGCGTCGAGGGCAAGATCGACCACCTCACGGGCCTGAAGGAGAACGTGCTCATGGGCCGGCTCATACCGGCCGGTACGGGCTTCCCGCTGTACAAGAAAATCGAGGTCAAGGTGGAGAAAGAGGACATCTTCGATGACGAACTTCTATAGAAATTTCTTGACAGGTTCCATCGGGGTTGCTAGAAGACGGCGTCTATCTGATGATCTAGCTGGCGGAATATACGCCTGTAAGAGAAGAAGGGGTTAGCACATGCCGACACTGAATCAGCTGGTACGCAAGGGCAGAGAGTCTGTCGAGAAGCGCAAGAAGACGCGCGCCCTTGAGAGTTGCCCACAGAAACGCGGGGTATGCGTACGCGTATACACCACTACGCCCAAAAAGCCGAATTCGGCTCTGCGCAAGGTCGCCCGCGTTCGCTTGACCAACGGGTACGAGGTCACGTCGTACATACCCGGAGAAGGTCATAACCTTCAGGAGCACTCCGTGGTGCTCATCCGCGGTGGCCGCGTCAAGGATCTGCCCGGCGTACGGTATCACATCATCCGCGGCGTCATGGACACGGAGGGCGTGAAGGACCGCCGCCGCAGCCGATCCAAGTACGGCGCCAAGCGGCCGAAATAGGGGTAGAGCTATGCCAAGGAAAAAGAGAGGAAGCCTCGCGCGTCCGGCCGTGTCGGATCCCAAGTACGGGGACAAGGCCGTGGGCAAGTTCGTCAACTGTCTCATGTGGGACGGCAAGAAATCCGCCTCGGAGATGATCTTCTACGAGACCATGCAGATCCTGCAGGAAAAGACCAAGGAAGACCCGGTCGAGGTCTTTCACAAGGCCATGGAGAACGTCAAGCCTCTGATCGAGGTGCGATCCAGACGCGTCGGCGGCGCCACCTACCAGGTGCCGACCGAGGTGCGCCCCGAGCGCAGGGACATGCTGGCCAGACGATGGGTCATCGCAGCGGCACGCTCCCGCAGTGAGAACTCCATGGGTGCGCGCCTGGCGGCCGAACTGTTGGATGCCTTCAACAACCGCGGTACCGCCATCAAGAAGAAGGAAGACACCCACAAGATGGCCGAGGCCAATAAGGCCTTCGCTCATTACCGTTGGTGACAAGAGGACCGGTTTCCGATGAAACGTGACGTTCCCATCGATCATCTTCGTAATATCGGCATCATGGCCCATATCGATGCCGGGAAGACGACCGTCACGGAGCGTATCCTCTATTACACGGGCATGACCCACAAACTGGGCGAGGTCCATGACGGCGCCGCCACCATGGACTGGATGGAGCAGGAGCGCGAGCGCGGCATCACCATCACCTCGGCCGCCACGACCTGCGACTGGAAAGGGCATACCATCAATATCATCGACACCCCCGGCCACGTGGACTTCACCATTGAGGTGGAACGGTCCCTGCGCGTCCTTGACGGAGCGGTCGGGGTATTCTGCGCCGTAGGCGGGGTTCAGCCTCAGTCCGAGACGGTCTGGCGCCAGGCGCAGCGCTACGAGGTGCCGCGCATCGCCTTTGTCAACAAGATGGACCGCGTGGGCGCCGACTTCATATCCGTCGTTGCGCAGATCAAGAACAAGCTGGGCGCCAACCCCGTGGCCTTGCAACTGCCTTTGGGCAGCGAGGATACCTTTGCCGGCGTCATTGATCTGGTTGCGATGCAGGCCATCGTCTTCGATGAGACCTCCAAAGGCGCCGAATACCATACGGTAGCCATCCCGGAGGAATATCAGGCCATGGCAGAGGAATACCGCGACAGGCTCTTGAACGCCGCGGCCGATATCGACGATGTCATCATGGAAGCCTATCTCGATGGCAAGCCCATATCCGAGCAGGCCATCAAGTCGGCCATTCGCAAGGGTACGCTGCTCCTTTCCATCACGCCGGTGTTGTGCGGATCGGCCTTCAAGAACAAGGGTATCCAGCCGCTCTTGAACGCCATCGTGGACTATCTGCCGTCTCCCCTGGATATCGGTGCCGTGACGGGCCTGTCGGAGCACGGCGAAGAGCTCAAACGTAACCCCAGCGATGAGGAACCGTTCGCGGCGCTGGCCTTCAAGGTCATGAATGACCCCTATGTGGGTCAGCTCACCTATATCCGTACCTATTCCGGGGTCCTCAATGCCGGCGATACGGTGTATAACAGCAGCACGGGCAAGAAGGAACGCATCGGTCGCATGGTGCGCATGTTCGCGGACAAGCGCGAGGATATCAAGACGCTCTATACCGGCGACATCGCCGCCATCCTGGGACTGAAAGGCACGGTGACCGGCAACAGCCTGTGCGACAAGGGCCATCCCATCATCCTGGAGGCCATGGAGTTCCCCGAGCCGGTGATATCGATCGCCATTGAGCCAAAGAGCAAGGCCGACCAGGAGCGTCTTGGCATGGCCTTGGCGCGATTGGCCGTCGAAGACCCCTCCTTCCGCGTGCATGTCGATCCGGATATGGGCGATACCATTATCTCCGGCATGGGCGAACTGCACCTTGAGATCATCGTTGACCGTATAAAACGCGAGTTCGGCGTGGAAGCCAATGTCGGCAAGCCGCAGGTTGCCTACAAAGAGACGATTACCCGCAGCGTGGAAGAAGAATGCAAATACTCGAAACAGACCGGCGGTCACGGACAGTTCGCGCATGTGCTCATCCGCGTCGAGCCCCAGGAGCCGGGTTTCGGTTTCGAATTCGTGAACGCCATCACCGGCGGGGTCATCCCGCGCGAATATATCCCGGCCGTGAAGAAGGGCGTGGAAGAAGCCCTGAACATGGGGCCATGCGCCGGATATCCGCTGGTCGATCTGAAGGTGACGCTCTATGACGGCGGCTATCATGAAGTGGACTCCTCGGAGATGGCCTTCAAGATCGCCGGATCCATGGCCTTGAAGAACGCCGTGCGCCGTGGGAGCCCAAGCATGCTCGAACCGATTATGGACGTCGAGGTGGTGAGCCCTGAGGACTATATCGGTGAACTCATCAGCGATCTGTCATCGCGCCGCGGTCGGATCCTGGGAATGGACACCCGTTCGGATGTGCGTGTCATTGCCGCCCAGGTCCCCTTGGCCGAGATGTTCGGCTATGCAACCAGCGTGCGCTCGCTTTCGCAGGGACGTGCGACCTATACCATGCAGGTCTCGCACTATGAACCGGTTCCTACCAATATAACCGAGAATCTCAAGATTGCCAGGGGGTAGAAGAATATGGCCAAGGAGAAATTTGAGCGGACGAAGCCGCATGTGAACATTGGGACGATAGGACATATAGACCATGGGAAGACGACGCTGACGGCGGCGATCACGAAGCATTTGGCGAAGAAGGGGTTGGCCGAGTATGTGGCGTAC
>JAKQBR010000214.1 GCA_029574005.1 Deltaproteobacteria bacterium
CTCCTTGATAGCGGCCATCAGCGAAGACCTGCGTGGCCGCATTGCCCCGCGCATCTCGGCCGTTGCTCCGCTTCAAGCATCATACCCCATATGCATCGAGGGTTTTCAAAACTACGGCGTTTATCAGAAGATCGTCGAAGCGCTTAGCGCCATGGAAGGGGTGGACTCCATCGAGATCAGCAGCATCCGGGGGCATGCCATCTGTCATGTGGCCCGCATCAAGGGCCGCCTGGAAGACGTCATGCAGGCCTTCCAGGCCAAGCAGGCTTCATTGGTCGATATCATGGTCAACGACGGAGCGGCCCGGATCGTGATTAACCGGTAAGATGACCTCTGGTTTCAACCAGGCACCACCCCGGCAGGGTGGTGCCTGGTCGTGATGCTATTCCAATTTCTTCAGCTCTTCAGGCGATATCATGCCAGGCAACAGATAGATAACCCGCGCATCGATGGTCGGCGCATGGTTGATGAAGTCATAGAAGCGCTTGCCCTTGACCGCTATCCATTGACCGTTCTTCAGCCTTGATAGAGGTACCTCCTCATCTTTGCCCAAGGGCACAATCTTGGTCTTTCCGACGACCGGGTTCATGGGGAAAATGCGTATCGTTTTCTCCGAATAGGTGAATATGGTGCGCTTTTCCGGATTGATGTCCATCACCTGTTCCTGGAAGACGCCTGTCTGTTCCGGCGCGGCCAGCACGGAATCTATCGTGAAAACAGCGCCGCTGAAGACCAGTGCGGCAAGAACACTCAGGTATTTGAATAGTCTCATATCTCGCTCCTATTAATGTTGCCGCCAGTAATACCGGACTACGTCCCGATCTGATGACAAGCTCTTGGA
This sequence comes from Deltaproteobacteria bacterium, assembly GCA_029574005.1. Lineage (GTDB taxonomy): Bacteria > Desulfobacterota > Desulfomonilia > UBA1062 > UBA1062 > JAKQBR01. The sequence continues at coordinate 842 of JAKQBR010000214.1, forward strand.
TTTGACCGCATTCTCGGTCGGGATGAGGAGCATGGGCCCTTTGTCCGTGACAGCGATGCTCAGTTGAGGCGGAAGCCCGGTGCCCTGCACGGAGCTCCTGTCGAGGATTGTCTTGGCGCCATCGCCGTTCAGGTCCGACGCCGCTTCGCCGGTCTTATAGTTCAATTCATAGAGGCGCCACTCACCGAGATTGCTGACCACACAAGCATCTGTTGACGGGGTTGCGCTAGGATCCGGTGGAACATAGGTGGTCAGGTATACCACTCGATTGAAGATCACGGGCCGATTGATGATTTTTTCACCCAATCGGTCATCCATGCGAATATACCATCCATGTGCGCTGGTTTCATCAAAACCACTGCTGTAATCAAAATCGGTCACATCGACCAGATCGGCCTCAGTCAAGGGTGAATGCGCATTGCCGCCCCATTTATTCTTTATGGCGTAGAAACGGTCCACGGTCTGCGTCTTACCGGCGGCGACGGCCCTCGCATTAGGATGCTCGCGGTCGCCGGTGCCGACAAATACATAGTCGTAGGTGGTTTCCAAGGCCACATCCGGCGACGAAAACATCTTGAGCACCATGTTAGCGCCTCCGGAGCTTCGCGCGTTGAAAAGCGGCGTAGATGATGTTGACCACGTACTCGACCATGACCCGTTTTCGCCGCTGTCGCGGGTGACATAGACCTTGCCGCCGAGATCGGCGGCGTAGATCGTATCGATTGCATCATTGTTGTTGCGATCAAAGGCCAGGAAGTCAACAACGCTGAATGACGTTGATATCAGAGGCTGCGCAGGATTGGTAAGTAAAGCGCCAGTGCTGGGATTGACGGCAAAGACCACACGGCCTTTGGTATCTGAGGTAGGCAGCGAGGTAGGCGGATTGGCCGGGTCAAGGGCATCCTGACTCACTTCGTCATACCCTCCGGCAAGCAACATGCCCTGCGCGGCCGTGGTGGCGCCGGTCTTCATCTTCTCCAGTTGAGGCTTGCTCCATGATTGCCCCAGCGACTCCGTGCCAACCAAAAACGGGCTGGTTCCCGAACCCTTGATCCACCATTTCCAGGTAGGAGATGCATAGGTGTAGGTTCCGCTTGCATTCACGGTGCCGACCTTCAAGGTGTAGTAGTGCGAACCTCCCCGGCGAAGACCGAAGGTCAGCAACTTATCCCCGGTATAATTCGGACTGCCGTCCGCGTTATAGGAACTGATGGGGTTATAGAGCACGGGAACATTATCCACGAAGTATTCCCGATTCGAGTCGTCACGGATCTCGTGCAAGGTCCCCACCAGCTCCCAGGGCACGAAGCTCCAAGGCACACTGACCGTATCGTTCGACAATTCCGCCAGCTCGGAGTTGTCGTCGTTCTGGTTGTCCACAATGCAGTGCAGGAAACCGTCATTGGCGCCCACAAACAAGAGGTTGTAGTTGCCGTAGCGCAGCAGGGCCGGCCGTGAGTGGAGGATATCGCCCATGAGCCAGGTCCGTCCCGTTCCGGAGGTCCCAGGCTTGTAGATGCCTTGGGCTCGGATATAATCCATGCAGTCGGCCGCGTCGGTCACATTGAGGTTGGCTGCCCCGGTTGCCCCGGCAAGGTTGGGGTTGCTGCTTGAAAAAAGGCTCAGCGAAGAATCCGGATCATGTCCTCCCGATGCATTGAGGTTATGCGTATAAAAGACGCGCGTAGGCGAGGCCAGCTTGGCATCGTTCAGCATCCACTCCCCGACCCCGCCCCGGTCCGTCTGGTTTCCGTCGGCATCGGCGGCATTCGTCCAGACCGAACGGGCGGTAGCCAGGACATGTCCTTCCTGAGCGGGATCCAGGGCAGGGGTCGATCCGTCTTTCTGGTACAGTTCCACCCGCTTGTTCGTGCTGCCGTCGGCAAGGGTTTCCTCGATCTGTGCAAAACCGTATTTCTTGACATTGCCGCGCCACTCGCCGTTGTTCATGGTGCGGAACAGTCCGAAGTAGATTGCGTTGTCGGCATACGAGCCGTAGGCCGTGTTCAGGGGCACGACCGGGGCCAGAAACTGGCTGCTCCGGGTGGTGATCTGGCTCATGATCTCTGACAACGCATCCTCGAGTGCCTGCTGGTCCAGTGCCAGAAAAGAGCCGTCTGATCCGGCCCCGCCGTTTTCAGCCACTCTTCGCAGGAACTCGGTATCGGTTTCGTCGCCGAAGCCGATGGTGTAGGTGACGACGTTTTGCGTCAGGTTCAGGGGGTCATTGAAACTCTCAGTGCCCGAAGCGTCATTTGAACTCGTGTTGCGCAGATCTTCATTATACAGGAAACTTGCCACGTCATCCAGCCAGTGGGTACTACTGCTCGCCTCGGCATTGTCGCAGTCATAGTCATAGGGCGCGCCGCCCGTGGTTCGGCACCGGTTCAAGCGTTTGCCCGGCAAGGTGCTGATGTAGGGCGAGAGCCCGGTAAAGACATTGACACCGCCTGAAGAATACCATGATCCGTCGTCAGCGGTCGGCATGCCGTCGGTCACCAGGATGATGAAGTTCTTCTGGCAGCGCCATTGGATCGGCGATTTATAGGTCTTCGTGCCTGAGCTGCTGTAAGAGGTGTAGGTCGATACCGTCGAATAATCGCTGGCCGACGATGTGCTGGTGTCGCCGCCGGAAGGTATGGCCCTGTTCCGGTAGGCCCAGGAGTTTTGGCCCGCGAAGTATAGGCCGGCCTCGGCCAGGGTCTCGGCCAATGGCGTGTTCCCAAAAGCGGTCAGGTTGTTGACCGCGGTCCGGAAGGCTGAACCTGACGCATAGTAGGGTGTGCCGCAGGGTTTGACGATATACCCGCCGCAAAAACTATTGCTGTTGTCAAAACGCATCAGGCCCATGCGCACGGTCTCGTTGCCGCTGGCGTCCACCTGGCTGTCGAGCAGGCTGTTCACCGCCTCTTTGGCGATCTGTAATTTGCTTTTGGTATCGCTCCCGGATGCGCGGAAATTCAGGTAGTTGCCCGTGGCCAATTGACGGCTGGGATAGCTGCTCCCGCACTGATAGGGAGAACTGGCATTGATGCGGCCGGACCAGGTGCCCAAGGTTTCGAGCGCTGTGCGAGCATTGTATGGAGGCGCGGCATCGTTACAGGATATCACCGAGGTGCTGGTAGAGAACTGGTCCCACGTATAATAGGGAAAAAGCTTCATTATATCCCACCAATAATAATGAGCTACATAGTGGTAGACTCGTCCCGAGACATAGGAACCGCTATACGTAGTTGAAGGATCATACGCAACAGGTATCTCATCGGCCATGGAGCCCGAGGTATCGAATATAATCAATACATTGGGCTTGACGCTCAAGACGCCGCCGTAGATCCCGGCATCCCCCAACGGCGCGTTAACGTTATCCACCGCGGCAGAGGCGCTGCCTCCGGCAAGGATACAGGCGATTGCGAAAAGCGTATAGAGTATCCTCTTATCCATAACGGTGCTCCTTTTATCTGTAATCACTTCTGAGTCGGGAAGGCTTTCCAGAGGCCGACCTCGATATGTTGACTACCCTTATACTGATGCATGGTATAGTAATCGCATGCGACGGTTCCCACCCCCATGCCCGATCCGGCCGGAGGCGTGCCGCCCTTTTTGGTCATCGTAATGGTCAGGGTCATATCCGAAAATACCTGATTGGCAGTCGCTAAATCCGCAAGGTGTGAGCTCATGTCAACAGTCGTGTTAAGGGTAACACCCGCCTGTTTACTCATGATGGCGTCGAAATTCGCAATCAGATAATCGCCGGCGGCCTCGGTCGCATAGAAATCGCTCTGATAGATGCGTTCATTGCCCGCGATCTTGCTCTCGAAGAAGGCTGAGCGTGACACTGCGATTCCGAGCAGGATGGTGGCGACCAGTATCAACAGCACCATGACCAGCACCACGCCTCGTTCATTGTTCAAAAGCGATTTATCCATGAACATGCCACCTTTATGGTTGATTAGGACCCTTGACAAAACTCAGTGCAGTTGAATGCGACATGCCCTTTTCTTCCCAGGTTACGGTCACCGTGACGTTGCGGGCCTTGGTGCTGCCGATGGCTGATACATTCCACGTGGGCCTAAACACCCTGCCTTCCGCCGATGTCACGGCCGCTCCGCTATGGTTGCCGATACCGAAGCTCGTCGAAGTCAGCCCAAGGTTCTTGAGCTTTTCTATAGTGTCAACCGTGACACTTACCGCCTCGCTTAACTGAAGGCTGGCGCTGTTGTTCACAACAGCCGCCATCTGCAGCTTCACCGCCCCGACGATGCCCAGGGCAAAGATCAGGATGGCCACCATCAATTCGATCAGGGTAAATCCTCTTCTCGTATCTGCTCTATTCATTCAATATTCCTCAACCGTATCCGCCGGCTAAAGTTTCGGTATAGAAATGAATCGGTTTCAACATCACGTTTCTTGCTTCTCAGCGTCATATTGACCTGTACGGATCTGACATCAGGTTCGTCGGATGAGGCGAGGGTCTTGCCGGAATCATAGGTGGCATTCACGGTCCCGCTCAAAGGGCTCTGGTTGCCGTCCACATCCCAATAACTGATCCCGAAACTTGTAACGTTCTGCAAAATTACATCATCGTTGCGCAAGAGATTAGTGCCATCGATGTGGTAAATAATCTTCTCGACATGCGTACCTACACCGCTGGAATCCCACTGCACAGCCAAGGCGTGCAGACCGGTGGTGCCAGCCAGCAACGGCGTGATATTTAAAAACGTTGGATCGCAGCCGGCATTTCGAATATCTTTTTCCATGATCATGAAGCCGGCGCGCAGATCCTGCTGCATGGTCGCAACATGCTCCTGCAATCGTCCGGTCTTGTATTGTGCCTGATAAGCGACATATACGGCTCCCATGAGCACGATTGAGAGCACCATCACGATCATCAGCTCCACCAGAGTGAGCCCTTGCCTGTTGTTTCGTATCATAAGTATCATGGCGTTATCGATACGCTCCCTCCCAGAGATAGTGTTATTTCGCGCTTATTGTTTGCCGCAGAACTCCCGGCCTTTGGATTGGTGATGGTAACGGTACCGTTGCTGTTATTCCATGCCAGCCCGCGCGGATCGAACCCGGTGGTGGTGGCGTTCGCGGCATTCGGGAACGACACGGACAGGGTAATGTCATTTCGTAAGGTCGTCGGCGGCACGATCTCGCCGCTGCTGTTCGCGACCACGGTGTACCAGCGGCCGCCGGGGTTGAAGCTGATGCGCACGACCTCGTTGCCCTTGATGGCCTGCGACCGGGCCAGGTTGAAGTGGCCCGCGATCTTGCGCGCCTCGGAGTTGAGGCGTTGCCTGGCAAACCAGGGCCCCAGGTTCGGCGCGGCGATGGCAGCCAGGATGCCGATGATAGCCACGACCACGACAAGCTCGGTAAGGGTAAAACCTCTTTTGTCCATCACCATCTACATACACCTCAAGCCGAAGAACATGCAGTGCTTTTCGGCAGGATATGGCTTTGACTTTATGGCTATCTTACCATGCTTCGCGACGATTTGCACCCCTCCATTACGATCGGACCGATAAATTTCGATGCCCCGGGCGTGCAGCCGATCGAGCGTCTCGGACGCCGGCATGCCGTACGGGTTCTTGTATCCGCAGGTGATCACAGCCAGGCGCGGCCTGACGGCATCCAGGAAAGCTTCCTGGCAGGAAGCAGCCGAACCGTGGTGAGCGGCCTTGAGCACATCCGCGCGCGGGACGCCGTCGCCGTGGATTACGGTCAGCTCGCCGAAACGATGGGCATCCGCCATAAACAGTCCGGTCATGTGCTCATCTCCGATCCTCACCACCACCGAATGCAAGTTCAGGTCCAGCCCCGTGGATTGTTCATGCCGTAGCTGTGGATGCAAAACCTCGATTTTCATATCGTTTAAACTCATCGCATCTCCCCGGCACACGGCGCGCACAGGGATCGATTTCAAGGTCGAGACCCTGGTTACATCCTGGAAACCTCGGTCATTCATGACGTTGATCCATACCTGCCCGGCGCCGAAGCGATCCAGGATAAAGGGCATGCCGCCGGCATGATCGGGGTGTGAATGCGTGATCACGGCCAGGTCCAGCCGGGTCACGCCGCGGCGCAAGAGGTGCGGCCCCACCACGAAGCGGCCGGTGTCGAAGCCCTCACGCGCCCCGCCGGCATCGATGAGGACGGCATGCCTGCCTTTGGTGACCAGGATGCTGTCGCCCTGCCCCACGCTGATGAAATCAAACATCAGAGGCCGCGTGTTCTGGTAGAGAGACTGGGCCGCCGGGATAATGGCCAGCGCCAGGCATATGCCCCCCAGCACCCGCGGGCGCGCAAGCCTGCGCAAACCGGTATCCGTACCCGTATGCGGCCATGCCCCCAGATACGCCACGATAAGTCCCAGGTAGCAGAGATAGACCCATGCCGCCGGTGGTCGCGGCAGCGGCATCAGGCGTCCGCATCGTTCTCCGGTCCAGAGGATCAGCGAGATGACATCCATTGCGCCGGCAAAGCACACACCGGCGAGATGCTCCGAGACGTGCGTCGAGGCCAGTCCCATGAGGCCCAGCGGCAAGGCCAGGAGGCTGAACAGCGGCACAAATATGACATTGAAGAGGATGCCCAAGGGGGCGATGAAACCGAATACATAGGCGGCTATCGGCAGGGTAAAGGCCGAAGCGACCACCGGCACGGCCAGGAACTGCTTCCAGGTTGCAGCGTTCTGCATTCGCTCCAGCACGACAATCAGGCCCAGTACGGCGGCGAAAGACAGCTGAAACCCGGGGGTAAATAGGCCCAGCGGCCAGAAGAGCAGGATAATGCAACCCGAGAGTGACAGGGCATCGATCAGGGCCGTACGGCGCGCAAACATCAGGGCCGCGATCAGTATGACGGCCATGCATACCGAGCGCGTGGTCGGGTAGGACGGTTCAACCATGGCGGCAAAGAGAACTGCGCATACCAGCCCGCCGGTTTTGGCCAGCAACGGCGTGTCGAGTGTTTGGGCCAGGCGCGGCAGGCAACGCATTATCGTGTAAGCGAAGATGTACCCAAGGAATACGATAATCCCGATATTCAAGCCTGAGATGGCTATCAGATGAGACAGCCCCAGGCCGGCGAAAAGGTCTTGCGCCGCATAGGTCAGATGGGACCGGTCGCCCCACAGCATGGCCTTCAGGACCTCAGCCTCGGGACGCGCCATGTCCGAGAGCATGCGCGAGGCATGGTTCGTGAGGTTTTGCGCATGGAAATCAGGCGCCGGTGCGGCCTCCACGAGCCGGATGGGATCAAGTCCCTTGAGGTAACCGGTTATGGTGATACCCTCTGATCGCAGATAACGCTCATAGTCAAACTCGCCAGAGTTGCCCAGCGGGCGCGGAGGTTTCAGGATTGCCGGGGTGCTGATCCGGCACCCCGCAAGCCCCGATGTAACGTGAGGCTTGTCCCTGGACGCGGCCTGGTATACATTCAGCCGGGCCCTGCCCCGCCGCGCCACGCCATCGAGCCGCAGCCCGTCAAGCTCCATGCGCAACTGGCCGTGTTCGAAGCGAAGCGAGGCCACCCGGCCCTCGATCAGGTGCTCCCCCTCGATCCAGACCGTGTCGGGCGCCATCAGGGCAACGATGCATCCAAGGGCCAGCCCGGTGATTATGTGCGGCAGACGGCTCCAGGAACATGCGAGCACCACGATGCACAAGGCAAAGACAAGCGCCCCCTGTTCTTCCACCAGGCAGATGCCGCCCGCCATGGCCGTAAACACGATCGCCATGGGGTGGTGTCTCGCGGTGTCCTTCAGTATCATGCCACAATGATATGAAACCCCGCCCGAAGAAACAAGTCTATTACAAGAGCATTTTATACAAGACCGCGCCCAAGGCGCCTAAAGCCTGCGCCGCGCACGTCCTTGGGCCAGCAGCGCCGCCCCATAGGCAGGCATCAGCTGTGGGTCGACAAGGGGCTGGACCAAATCTTCACCGAGCGCCTCGGCAAGTTTTTCACGCAAGGCCGGGATCTTGGCCACACCTCCACTCAACATGAGCCGGTCCCCGATATCGCCGGCCTTGCCCAGCAGCGCCAGAACCTTTTTTGTCAAGGCATCCAGCGCGCCCGCAAGGATGTCCTCGCTCGCTACGCCGGCGTTGATCTGGGATATGATCTCGCTTTCGGCGAAAACCGCACAGGTGCTGGTAATCGTGTAAGGCTCGGTGGAACGGCGGGCTATGGCGGAGATATCCTCGAACGGTACATCCAGGGCATCAGCGACCAATTCCAGGAATTTGCCGCTCCCGGCCGCGCACGGTTCGTTGACGTCACTGTCCTCCAGAAACCCGTTTTCGTCGACCTTCACGACACGGATAAACAAGGCCCCGATGTCGATCAGCGCGGTGACGCCCGCATCCATTTCGTAGGCAGCTCGGGCCAGGCAGGCCGGTTCGGACAGCTCATAGGCGGCCGCGGCGACCAAATCGGCCCCGTAGCCGGTGGCAATGACCTTCCTCACCTGGCGACTGCGCAAACCAAGCCCGGCGAGCATCTGTTTATAGCAGCGGCCGACCGATCGCCCCAGGTCGCGGTCCGCAAGCCAGCACGCACTGGCCAGCAGACGCGAGTCCTCCACCAGGCAGATCTTGAGGGCCCGCGTGCCGATATCGAACCCGGCCGTAATCATACCACACTCTCCCGGGCGAAGACCGCCGCCCCCAGCGCTCCCATGATCTGCGGGTCGATGGGAAGCGGTTTGAATGAGATTTCAAGGAGCTTTTCCAGCCCCGCGGCTACACCGATATTCTTTGAAACCCCGCCGGTCAGGCATACCTCGGGCTTGAGCGTAAGCATCCTGGTCAGTGCCGCGACACGCCTTGCAACCGACAGGTTGATGCCGGCCGCGATGTCCTTGAGTTTGGTCCTGCGGTAGAGGTGCTGCAGCACCTCCAGCTCCATGAAGATGCTGCACTTGTTGGTGATGGCGACCGGTCGCCTCGACTTCAGCGACAAAGGTCCGAGGTCTGCCAGCTCCACGCCGATGGCCTTTGCCAGAAGCTCAAGACTGCGGCCCGTGCCGGCCGCGCATTTATCGTTCATGACAAAGTCCTGCACCAGGCCCCGCCCGTCCAGGCAGATCACCTTGCAGTCCTGCCCGCCGACATCGATGACCGTGCGGATGGAGGCATCGCTCCAGGAGGCGCCTCTGGCATGGCAGGAGATCTCGCTCATGTTCATGGTCGCGAAGGGTATGTCGAGACGTCCGTAGCCTGTGGCGCAGCAGGCCCTTATATCCGATGCGCGCGCCCCCACGGCATTCAGCACCTCCGCGAGCACGGCCTCGGCCGATTCGACAGGCCGCGGCCTGACGCGCATGATATGAGCGGCGAGCACATCCCCGTGATTCAGTATCACGGCCTTGGCCGTCAGCGATCCGATATCGATACCCACAACCATACCTAATACCTCACTGACATATAAAACATAACACGCTCAAAAGCCCAAAGCCAAACAGCGTGCTTCAAGCTAGCAAGATGCATAAAGAACAAATTATCCTTGACATAGTTTAAACCAATTTGGCATATATTATCAACCAATAAATTAGATTGCCTGATGGTCTTATAAGGAGGGTAGATGCTCAAACCGCTAGAGTACCTCGAGCTTATCCAGCGCCGGCTCTGGCTGATCAAGGTCATGAGCCTTTTCCCACGGCTGACGTGGTTGGGCATGCAGCTCACGAGACCGTTGTATGTCGATCATGAGACCTGGCTCAATCGCACGCTGCGTTATGGCATGATGACCCTGGGGGCCGGAAAGCTCCCGCCCGAAGAGGTGAAGGCCTACATCGAAGGTTTCAATGCCATGAGCAAAAATTTCAAGCGGGCCATGAACGCACGCCGCGATGGCGTGCCGCTGGTCTGGGTGCAATGGATCCTTTCGAGTGAGATCATTGCCGCCTTTGGCGCCAGGGCCCTCAATGCCGAGCTCTTGAATGTATTCGGCAATGTCGCCGGATGGGAAGCGCCTCCGAAGCTCATCGCCGAGGCCGAAGCCATCGGCGTCCCGGTGGAGTACTGCTCTGCCCTCAAGCTCTCGATCGGGGCGTACATCCTTGGCCAGACACCTGAGCCCGACCTGATCATCAGGGCCTCGCAACCCTGCGACACCAGCATATCTTCCTACCAGATCATGGAATACCTGACCGGTGCGCCGTCCTTTACCTTCGATGCACCCTATTGGAAAGACGAAGCCTCCTTTGATTACTACGAAAAAGTCATGTGGGATTTCATCGCCTTTATGGAACACCACCTGAAACGTTCTATCGATTGGGAAAAACTGCGAGAGATTCTGACCACCGTGAACGAATTCAACTTTTATCTGCATGAGGTCACCGAGATGATGCGCGCCACGCCCTGCCCCTGCAGCATGATCACCCTCTTGATGCAGTGGGTGATGCGTGAGATCACGATCGGCGACCCTGCAATCACGGCTTCCGCCAAAGCGATTTACGAAATCGTCAGAAGACGTTATGAAAAGGGCGAAGGCATCGTGAGAAAGGAAAAGATCCGCGTTATCTGGTGGAACCCGCCGTTTGCCTTTTTCACCTATGTATTCAAGTGGATGGAACATACATTCGGCGCCGTGGTGGTCAACGACTTCATCGGCCAGTGCCAGATGCCTCAGATCGATACGTCCAGCAACGAAGCCATGGTCCGTGGTCTGGCCGAGAGCCACCTGTATCTAGCCATGGGCCGCCAGTGCCATGGACCGGTGGAGTTCATCACCGATGAGCTCAAGCGGGCGTTTGAGGCCTATAGCGCGGATTGCATCATCTTCGCCGGCCACAACGGCTGCCAGCACGGCTGGGCAGTGGGCCGCATCTTCAAGGACATCTGCAAAAAGGCCAAGCTCCCGGTATTGATCCTGAATGCCGACATCATGGACCAGCGGCACATGCCGGAGAAAGAGATCATGCGTGAAATCACGGAATTCTTCCGGAGTACGGGGTTGGCATGATGACAATACTCGAAACCACACGGCAATTGGCCTCGTTGACACACAACGAGCACCTGATGTCCGCGCATGCTTCCGGTCGGCGCATCATCGGCTATTTCTGCGCCTACATACCGGAAGAGATCATCCATGCCGCCGGCTGCATACCCTACCGCATGCGCGCCGCGCAGAGCACGGGCACGACCCTGGGCGACACCTGGTTTTCCTCCATCAACTGCACCTTTGTGCGGCATGTCTTCGACAAGGTGCTCCGCCATGATTTCGATTTCCTGGATGGGGTCGTGTTCATGAACGGCTGCGATCACCTCAGGCGCGTATACGACAATTGGCGCTTTGCCGGGGTTTCCACACCGTTCCTGCACATGTTCATCACGCCGCACGTCATCAATGACAACGCCCGCAGCCAGTACCGCAGGGAATGCCTCAAATTCAAGGAGGCCCTGGAGAAGCATCTCGGCACCGTCATAACGGATCAGGCTCTGCAGGCCTCCATCCGTTTGTATAACCGCAAACGGGCGCTGCTTCAGGAAATCTATGAACTGCGCAAGGGCATTACCATTCCCATCAAAGGCAGCGAGATGCTCGCCCTCATGCTGGCCGTCACGGCCGTCCCGGTAGAGGATGCCATAGAGATCCTTCAGCAGATCCTCATCGAGATTAAAGGCCGCGATGCATCCGCTCCGGGTGATATTCGCATCTTCCTGGCCGCCGGTCACATGGAAGAGATCGACCACCTCGAGCTGCTTGAGGAGTGCGGGGCCACCATCGCGGGCGACAATCTGTGCATGGGCTTGCGGCATTTTGACGGCCAGGCGAGCGTTAAAGGAGATGTATTGGGGGCGCTGGCCGAGCGCTACGTGGGCCACATCTCGTGCCCGCGCATGATCAATGACTTCCAGCGCCGGCTCGATCACGCGAAAGCGACCTGCCGGGATTACGCCATTGACGCCATAATTTTGGAGAAAATGAAATTTTGCGACCTCTGGGGCGGCGAAGCCTTCATCTGGCGCAATGAGTTTAAGAAGACCGGCTTCCCGATCCTGGTGCTGGAACGCGAGCTCTACGGCGGTTCAACCGGCCAGATCCGTACCAGGGTGCAGGCCTTTTTCGAACAGGTGCGCAACCGGCAGGCACATGATGACTTCGTGCCTGCCGCCGGCAAGGACTATCGTCTCAAATAAGGAGGGTATGATGTACGATTATATCATTATCGGCACGGGACCGGGCGGAGCCCCGGCTGCCTTGCAGCTGGCGCGGGCAGGGAAAAAAGTGTTGATGCTCGAACGCGGGGCCTACCACACGAGATTCCTAGGATTCCCTTTCGGCGCGCGCCTCTTGGACCGCTTCATGGTCGGCGCCCGCTCCAAGGAGGGCGTCATTATCGAGCGGGGCATCACCGTCGGCGGATCTTCCATGGTTTACCAGTCCAACGTCATGTCGCCTCCGGCTCGGCTCCTGAACGCCATGGGCATCGATTTCACGCCCGAGACCGACGCCATGAAGGAGGAGATCGGCATCGAGACCTTGCCGGGCAGGTTCTTCGAGCACAACAAGGGCACCATGCGCATGCTTGAGGCGGCCGAGAAGATCGGGCTTCCGTTCACGGCCCAGGAGAAATTCATCGACGCCGACCGCTGCAAAGAGGGGTGCGACTGGTGCATGCTGGGATGCCCCGAGGGCGCCCGCTGGACCACGCGCACCTATGTCGATGAGGCCCAGGCCTATGGCGCCGAGCTCAAGACATCCTCGAGGGTCGATCGCATCCTCTTCGACTCAAAGCGATCGAAAGTCATCGGCGTGCGCCTTTTCGACGGCACCGTATTCCGCGGCGCCAATGTGATCCTATCCGCCGGCGGGATCGGTTCGCCGGCGATCCTGAAACGTTCGGGCATCAAGAAGATGGGCACCCAGGAGGTCGGGACGCGCTTCTTCATGGACCCCATGAATATCGTCTTCGGCTACAGCACGGATAGCGACGGCGGTTTGTGGAACATGCAGACCTTCTCGCATGCCATCGAAGATCTGGCTGAGAGCGACGGCTTCATCATCGGCAACTGCTCGGCCCTGGGCACCTTTGCGGTCATGACCATGTTCCGCCTCAAACCGGCCCTGCAGAACTGGTACAAGTTCCCCTATGTGCGCCGCGGGATGGGGCTGTTCGTGAAAATGGCGGATCAGCCCTACGGCACGATCCATGCCGATGAGGTCACGGAAAAGCCTTTCCTGCCCATCGACTACGAGCGGGTAAACAAGGGCACTGGCATAGCGCGCGAGATCCTCATCAAGGCCGGGTGCGGTCCCAAATCCATCTCGGTGCTTGAAATGGCCGGCGGCCACCCCGGCGGTACCATCGCCATGGGCCAGGCCGTTGCCAAAGATTTCTCGACCGAGTACAAAGGACTCTATGTCTGCGACGGCAGTCTCATGCCCACATCACCGGCTGCTCCGCCATCGCTGTCCATCTGCGGCATGTCTCATCTGTTAGGCAAGCTCCTCAACGGCGAGGTCAAGATAGAGGACCGGCTCATAGGCGGCACAGGTAAGGCCTCCGGGCACAAGAGCGCCGCCAAAATAAGAGATAAAAAGGCATCGAAAGACTGATACCCGAAAGGAAGGAAACCATCGATGAATCGCACTCAGCTTATCCCGGCTCTCCTGCTGGCGCTGACAATTATGATCGGCTCCGCGCCTGTCTGCCTGGCGGTGACCGGCATATCGACCTGGACGCAGGAGGAAATCAAGGCCCTGCCAGAGGACTACTGGAGCGCGCTCAAACGCGACGAAGGCGACTGGACACGCTACTGTCAGAATTCGTCCAAAGCCTTTTCCCAGATCTACGGCAACGGCGTCGGCAACAGCTACGATCTTTTCCTGGAGGAGCAAACCGGCGCCGCCGCCAAGTCCCCTCAGGTCATGCAGGCCAAGACCTTGAAAAGGCTTACCGATGTCGTGTGTATTCCCGGCAAGAGTCTGAAAGCCTTTTCCGGTGTCCCGCTCAACCGCTTGAGACTGGTGGCATTCAAGGAAGGGGCTCTGCGCATCATACCCTTCGATATCCTGGAATTCACGGCCCTCGGCCGCGTGGTGCTGCCTTCAGGGCCGGAAGCCAACCCCAGGGACGGCGACCGGACCTTGAGCGACAACGACCGTCTCTTTTTCATGGCCGTCGATGCCGGGCATAAGGTTGACAAACGCATCATCAGCGAACACCTCGCCGGCGCCAAAAACATCCTTGAGATCGAGCTCTCCTACCGTCAGGATGGTGAAAAAGGGTGGATCTATCTGACCGCCTTTGGCGACGATACGGCTGAAACCTCGCCGCTCGACTACATCGTCTTCCATGCAAGGAGCTCGATGATACAGACCCCTTTCATGCTCATCCAGACCAAGGCGCGCAAGCATAAGCAATCGGTCGTCCCCACGCTGGATGTCTGCACATGGGCGATATCGCCTTCCATCGGCGGCTTGTCGCAGGACATCCATAACCAGTTCAATATCAATATGATCATGAGCTACCGGGGCGGCATCACGAAGAATGAAACCCAGGACGACATCGACCTGCACATGCGCGCCTGGTACGACGGGGCCGTCATCAGCTTCATCAGGGTCACCTGGAAGGTCGGCACGCCCCTGGGCATCGGAGCCCCGGTTGCGTTCGCCGACGTTCTGGCCAGCCCATTCTCTCTGTTCGACCAGAACTTCCTGAACACCCCGTTCGACCCCTCGATCATCATCAAGAACTTCACCCTCACGCTGGGGGAAGATATGCATACGAGCGTTTTGAACGCCGCGCCCGTGAGTCCGTATCGTATCCTCACGGAAAAAGACCGCAAGGGCGTTATCATCGACGGGAAGTCCCCCGGGACCACGGTGCTGCTGGATAACCGCGTGAAGACACACGACCTCTGGCATGTCCTGACTGGACCGGCTGGCAGCATGTGCATGATCAGCGGCATGAACGACTTCTGCACCCAGAACGCCGCGTTCCGTCTGGAATGGTCGGACACCCCCGCCAAGATTGGATACTACCGCTACAGCCTGGGGCTCGACAACTTCATCAACCGCCAGGAGCACATGTATCTGGAATGGAATG
>JAKQBR010000215.1 GCA_029574005.1 Deltaproteobacteria bacterium
CGAGACGGCCGCCAGGTATGTGCTACGTCCTCCGTCTCCCACGTAACGCACCGCATGGCCTGGCTCTTATCCCTGATCTCGACCTTCACCCTGGCCACGGCGGACGCGCTGACCAAAAAATATTTCTCTTTCCTCTCCAGCTATGAGATGGGGCTTATCCGGCTCCTCGTGGTCGCGCCGTGGATCGTGGCGGCCATGTTCTTCATCCCCTGGGTGATGCCGGATACGGTCTTCTTCGTCTGCCTGGCCCTGGGCCTGCCCCTGGAGGTGCTGGCGTATATCAGCTACATGCGCGCCATCAAGGTCTCGCCGCTGTCCTTGAGCCTGCCCTTCCTGGCCTTCACCCCCATCTTCATCATCCTGACCGGGTGGCTGATCCTGGGCGAGACCCTCACCTGGTCCGGCCTGGCAGGCATCGTGCTCATCACCGGCGGGGCCTACTGCCTGAACTTCAGCCGTATATCCGCGGGGCCCTTATCGCCCTTGAAATCCATTTTCACCGAAGAAGGCTCGCGCCTGATGCTCATGGTGGCGGCCCTCTATTCGGTTACGGCCGCGCTCGGCAAGCTGGCCATCGAGCATTCCAATCCCTATACCTTCGGGGTCGTCTACCAGCTGGCCTTGACCGCCCTGATCGCCCTGGGCGTGCCCTTTTTGACCACGGCAACCCTGAAGAACATCGGCCGTCGGCCGCTGATGGGCCTGGCCCTGGGGGCCGTGGTATTCATCTCCGAGATCAGCCACTGGATCGCCATCTCGCAGACCCAGGCCGCCTACATGATCGCGCTCAAGCGCACGAGCATCCTCTTTGCCGTGCTCTATGGGGCCTGGCTCTTCAGAGAGGAGCATGTCCGCGAACGCCTTGTGGGCGCACTGATCATGCTGTGCGGGGTGGTCTGTATCGCGGCTTTCGGATAACGGCAGTGCGGTTCAGCTTTTCTTCGTGAACATCGTGCTCTTCGTGGTTAACGGCTCTCAAAGCTTTTTCTCACCACGAAGAGCACGAAGAAAGGAAAGGAAGCAATGCGTTTCGTGGTGAAGACAATGGGGTCGTGGCTACAAAGACCGCTTCCCGGCAGAGACGGCACAAACGAAATCCCCGCCGCCGCTTTGGGCTGCAGGGATCGTGGTGGACGGGTAAGCGGCTGGCTACGATTGGGCCTGGCGATACTGGCGCGTCAGCCTGGATATGCGGCGCGAAGCGGTCTTCCGGTGCAGGACGCCCTTGGTCACCGCGCGGTCCAGACGGGAGACGGCCGCCTCATAGCTGGCCTTGGCCCCTTCGGGGTTCTTCGCTTCCTGGCTGGCGAAGACCTTCTTGATGATCGTGTTGATGGACGACTTGAAGCTGCGGTTTCTCTGGCGCCGCTTCTCGCTCTGCTTCTGCCTCTTCAGGGCCGATGGGTTGTTGGCCATGCTTGTCTACTCCTCATGCATATTCTTCCGTAAAACAGGCCATCCTTACTACCGAGAGTGGCAGGCGATGTCAAGGACTTTCAGAAAAGGGAGAATGGATAAATACAGATATCTCGTCATCCTACCCCCCTTGAGGCTTGCCAAGCTTTCAACATGTGTGTATAGTAACGAGCTGACCAAAGAACAGGGGAGGATTTTTCGATGAGTATGAACATACAGCATGCGCGCTTGAAGGCCTGGGTACAGGAGATCGCAGAGCTCTGCCAGCCCAAGGATATTCACTGGTGCGACGGCAGCCAGGCCGAATATGACCGCTTGATGCGGCAGATGGTTGAGGGGGGCATGGCCACGCCCTTGAAGAAGCGGCCCAACAGCTTCCTCTTCCGCTCCGACCCCAGCGACGTGGCGCGCGTCGAGGCGCGCACCTACATCAGCACCCCCACCAAGGACGGGGCCGGGCCGACCAATAACTGGATCGAACCCGCCGAGCTCAAGAAGACCATGACCGAGCTCTACAAGGGCTG
>JAKQBR010000220.1 GCA_029574005.1 Deltaproteobacteria bacterium
CATCCCTGCCAGAAGGCCGTGATCGTGAGCGGCTACGCCGAGACCGATCGAGTCAAGCAGGCCCAGCAGCAGGGCGCGGGCCCGTATGTCAAGAAACCCTATCTGATCGACAAGCTCGGACTCGCCATCCGCGCCGAGCTCGATCGGGAGGATATCCCATGCGGCTGAATGAATCGTTCATGTGGACCTTCCTGGAGAATCACTGTGACGGCGTTTACATCACCTATGTCAACCGTCAAATCGTGTTCTGGAACCGCGAGGCCGAGCGCATCACCGGCTATGAGGCCACTGCTGTGATGGGATCGTGCTGCGCGGACAACATTCTCATCCATGTCGATGATCGGGGTCAGGCCCTGTGCACGCTTGCCTGCCCGCTGATGCATGCCATGTCCGACGGAGAGCCCCGGCGCGCGGAGGTATTTCTGCACCATAAGCAGGGTCATCGCGTGCCGGTGACGGTGTGTGTCACCCCCGTCAGGGACGACCACGGATTGGTCATCGGGGCCGCCGAGGTCTTTCGGGACAACGCCGCCTGCCAGCCCGAACATGAGATCATCGCGGAGCTCTCACGCGCCGCGCTGATCGACCAGCTCACCTCCTTGCCCAATCGGCGGCTCATTGAAATGCGTCTGGCCGAGAGTCTCGACCAGCTAAAACGCTACTACCTGCCGTTCGGCATCATATTCGCGGATGTCGACTATTTCAAACAGATCAACGATACCTATGGTCATGCCGTCGGCGACGAGATTCTACGCATGGTTTCCCAGACTCTGTCCGCAAATATACGCGCCTCCGACCTGGTCGGCCGCTGGGGCGGAGAGGAGTTTCTGCTCATCATCCAACAGGCCGCACCGCACACTCTGGCGAAAGTGGCCGAGAAGCTGCGCATGCTGGTGGAGAATTCCGGGCTGCACCACGGCCAGGACATCATTCGCACCACCATGACCATGGGGGCCGTGGTTGCCCGTGAGGATGAAGACTTTCATGCGCTGATCGAACGCGCGGACGCCCTGCTTTACGAGGGCAAGACCACAGGACGCAACCGCGTGGTTCTGGAGGCCTGAGGCCTTGTCTGCACCGGTTTGTCCTGTCAACCTTTGAGTGCCTGGCGCTGGCTTTCATTTAAGAAGCATCCCTCCAGGCATTTCTGGCTGCACTTTCCGTCGCAGGGTTCGATATGGATCATGACGCTCGAGTTGGGGAAGTGCTCCTCAATGTGTTCCGTAAGGTCCTCGGTGATGGCATGCGAGGTCTCGACGGTCAAATGGCGGTCGACCTTGAGATGGAATTCGATGAAGCGGAAGTGCCCGGCCTTGCGCGTGCGCAGCTGATGGAAGCCATGGATCTGGGGGCGATGGTTTTCGATCAGATTCTTGATCCAACCCACTTCCTCGGGCGGCAGACCCACATCCATGAGGTCCTTGGCCGACTCCCGGGTCAGGTCGTAGGCGGCCTTGATGATCAGGAACGCCACCAGCATGGCCGCCACCGGGTCCACCCAGCGCAGGTCCGCATCGGGTAAGAGATACGGACCGACCCAGATGGCCCCGATCCCGATCATGACCCCGGCCGAGGTGTAGACATCGGTGCGCAGGTGCCAGGCATCGGCGATCAAGGCCACGGAGTCGGTCTCTTTGCCGACCTTGAAGAGCATATGCGAAACGATTATATTGGCGCCGGCCGATATCAGCATCACGGCCACGCCCCAACCGGCGGACTCGATGGTGCCCGGATGCTTGAGCTTTTCGACGGCCTCGAAGATGATCCATATCGCGGCTACGAAGATCAGGATCGCCTCGATGGTGCCGGAGATGTTCTCGACCTTGCCGTGTCCGAAGGGGTGGCGCTTGTCGGGCGGGATGTCCGAGGTCTTGACCGAAAAGAGGGCGATGACGGCCGCCAGGAGATCGACCCCGGAATGGATGGCCTCGGAGATGATCGATACCGAGCCGATCGCAAGGCCGATGACAAGCTTCATGATGACCAGGGTGGTGTTGGAGATTACGGAGAGCAGTGCCACGCGGGTTTTGCGCTTCTGGTGGTCCATACCGATCCTTTTTTGAGGTCACCTTAGAACAGGGCGGCACAATTTTCAATAGCCGAAAGACATGCGCCGGCATGATGTTGCCAGGGTTATAGGAGGCGTCTGTCTGCCGCGCCGGGGCCATTGGGATCTGCCGGCTTGCATTGAGGAGCGCAAGCGGGGTATATACGGCGCACATAAGGCCATGAAAAAGAGAACCGCCGCCATGCCGAAGATCGAGGAGCCGACGGCCGCCATCCTGGAGAGCATCTCGGACGGGGTGTTCACCGTGGATATGGCCTGGTGCATCACCTCGTTCAACCGCGCGGCCGAGGAGATCACGGGCATTTCCCGCCGGGAGGCCATCGGCCGGCCTTGTTCGGAGGTCTTCCGTGCCAGCATGTGCGAGACCGACTGCGCACTGAGAAACACCATGCAAACGGGCGCGCCCGTCATCAACCGCTCGGCCTTCATCGTGGACGGACAGGGCCGCCGCATCCCGGTCAGCGTCTCCACGGCCCTGCTCAAAAACAAGAACGGCCTCATCATCGGCGGGGCCGAGACCTTCCGCGACCTAAGCGTGGTGGAGGAGCTCAAGCGCGAACTCGAAGGCCGCTTCCAGATGGGCGATCTCATCAGCCGCAGCCCCTCGATGAGGCGCATCTTCGATATCCTGCCCCAGGTGGCCGCCAGCGGCAGCACGGTGCTGGTCCAGGGCGAAACCGGTACGGGCAAGGAGCTCCTGGCGCGCGCCATCCATGGCATGAGCCCCCGTGCCGGTGGGCCTTTCATCGCCGTCAACTGCGGGGCCTTGCCCGATGCCCTGCTGGAGTCCGAGCTTTTCGGCTACAAGGCCGGGGCCTTCACCGGCGCCTCCAAGGACAAACCCGGCCGCTTGGCCCTGGCCGCGGGGGGCACCCTGTTCCTGGACGAGATCGGCGAGGTAAGCCCTGCCCTGCAGGTGCGTCTCTTGCGCGTACTCCAGGAGCGGACCTACGAGCCGCTGGGGGCCACCAAGCCGCTCAAGGCCGATGTACGGGTGATCGCGGCCACCAACCGCGATCTGGTCCAGCTGGTGAAGAAAGGGTCCTTCCGTGAGGACCTCTTCTACCGCATCAACGTGGTCAAGCTGGTGCTGCCACCCTTGAGGAAACGCCGCGAGGATATCCCGCTTCTGGTCGAGCACTTCATCGAACGCTTCAACCGCTCCCAGGGCAAACGCATCACCGGCGTAGGGAGCGAGGTCATGGCCTTTCTCATGGCCCATGATTGGCCCGGCAATGTGCGCGAGCTGGAAAACCTGATCGAGCATGCCTTTGTGCTGTGCGACAAGGGCCGCATCGAGCTGAAAACGTTGCCCGAGGACTTCATCGCGCATGCGCCGCTCAATCCGGCTCGCTGCGGTATGTCGGAGGTGAGGCGCTCGATCGAGGCGCATGCCATCCGAGAGGCACTCAAACGCAGCCACGGCAACCGGAGGGCCGCGGCGCGCGAACTGGGCATCCACAAGAGCACCCTGTTCCGCAAGCTCAAGACCCTCGGCATCTCCTGACCCCCATGATCATTTACTGCATGGACATCCTGGCCACCTTTGTTTTTGCGCTATCAGGCGCGTTTCGCGCAGTGAAACACGAGCTCGACCTCCTGGGCCTGCTGGTGCTCGCGACCGCCACCGGGATCGGCGGCGGCGTCATCCGCGATGTGGTGTGCGGCGATACCCCGCCCATGGCCTTCAAAGATGAGACCTACCTGCTGGTCTGCCTCCTGGCCGGCTTCCTGGTCTTCCTCCTCGCCCCCTTGATCGCCAGGCGCTGGGACGTGGTGATGATCGCCGACGCCATTGGTCTCGGGCTCTTCTCCGCCATCGGCGCGCAGAAGGCCATGTCCCTGGGTCTGGGACCGCTGGGGGTGATGTTTTCCGGCGCGGTCACAGCCACGGGCGGCGGCATCATCCGTGACATCCTGGTGCGGCGGATACCGGACGTCATCCAGGAGGACTTCTATGCCAGTGCCGCCATCGCCGGCGGAGCCGTGTTCTACCTTGCCGCGAGGTGCGGCCTGTCCGATCTGCGGGCATTCACCTTCAGCCTCGTCGTTACGGTGTGCCTGCGGCTCATCGCCATGTACAAGGGGATGAGGCTGCCCAAGGTCAGTCGCCTGCCCGCCTCGCCCTCCACGCTCACGCGCAACCGGAAGAGACGGGGCACGGATAGCGGCGGGCAACGATGAACCAGCGTCCTCCGGATCCGTCACGGATGCGTTGTCCGCGGATTATGGGGGCATAGCTTTAGCGGCCAGAGGGAGGCGATGCGATCGAGATCGCGGCCCACAGTCGCATAAACGCGACCATGCGGCGGGCATGGAGTCGCATCACTGCGCCTGGCGTCGGGGTGTTTTGATGACCTGTCATTGTATAACTCTTTGATAATACGGTTTCAGCCTTGCCGCTATCTGTGTGTGAAGAAAACGGCACGGTTCCTGCTACTGATAGAAATGAAAGGAGCAGGACGCGTGAAGGTCGCCTTTGCCGTGTGGAACGGTCGCATCGCCCCGGTATTCGATGTCTCGCGCCAGGTGATCATCGTGGAGGTCGACGCCGGCCGCGAGGTCTCGCGGAGCCAGGGCATGTTTGAAAGCGATGACGCCCGGCAAAAGGCCGACTGTCTCAGGCGGTGGGGCGTGCAGACGCTGGTCTGCGGCGCGGTTTCGCACAGCTACGCGGCGCTGCTTTCGCAGAGCACGATAAAGACCATAGCCTTTGTGGCCGGTGAGATCGACGAGATCGTCGGCGCCTTCCTGGGAGGGCGGCTGCACCAGCGGGACTACCGTATGCCCGGGTGCGCCTGCCGGGGGCGTCGAGGTATCGGATGCTCAGGCACGAAGGGGAGGGGATGATGCCGTACGGATTAGGATTGGGAAAGATGCTGCGCCTGCGGCGTGGTTTGGGCGGCGGCCCCCTGGGCTGCCCCCGCCGGATGCCCTTCGGCCGGGGCCTTGTCGGCACGGCCGCCAGCGTCGCGGCGAGCCTGGCCTTGAACGACCTGTCCAAGCCTGACGGCTACCTGCGCGGGGCCTGGCGGAAACTCATCGGGTCGCGTTCGTCCGTGAAGGTCATCGGCTATGAGGCCCAGGGGAAAGAGATGGTCCCAAGCGGGACAGGCCCGGACAGCGACCGCAGCGTTCCCGATGGCACCGGCAGGCAGGATGAGCCTGGCGGCGCTCGGCAGGGCGGGAGCCAAGGGGGCTCACGCGCTTGACCCGGGACGCGAACAGATGAGAGGAGAAGGGAACGATGAAGATAGCGATCAGTACCAGTGGAGTTGGTCCGGATGCCCCCGTCGACCCGCGTTTCGGCCGAGCCAAGCATTTCTTGGTCTTCGATACCGAAACGGGCGAGACCGTGACCGTCGATAATTCGCAGAACCTGAACGCGCCCCAGGGCGCCGGTATCCAGGCTGCGGCCACGGTATCGCGCCTGGGCGCCGAGGCCCTCATCACCGGGCATTGCGGCCCCAAGGCCTTTCAGGCGTTGGCCGCCGCCGGCATCAAGATCTACACCGGTGCGACGGGCAGCGTCTCCGATGCCCTGGCCCAGTTCAAGGCCGGCAGGCTCAACCCGGCTCAGAGCGCTGACGTGGAAGGGCACTGGTAGGCAGGGGATGCGCACCTACCTGGCATGCATCCCCTGCCTGCTGCGTCAGGCAGGCGACGCCATCGCCATGGCGAGCGACGATGACGGGCAGAGGATCGCGACCATGCGCGCCGTGCTGGCTATGGCCGCACAGCTGCCCATGGACCAGCCGCCGCCGTTGCTGGCCGGGTCGATCCATCGCCTGATCCGCGAGTCGACGGGTGTTTCGGATCCGTATGCCCAGGTCAAGGCGCGCGCCACGACGATGGCGCTCAGCCTGGCGGACCAGGCGCGCGCGCAGGTTGAGGCCGCCACCGATCCCTTCGAGGCCGCCGTCCGGCTGGCCATCGCCGGCAACGTGCTCGATTTCGGGGCCTTCACGCGCCTGGACGAACATGACATCGAACGGGCGATCGCGGGGGCCTTGAGCCAGGCCCTGGATGCAACCGAGCTCAGAGGCCTCATGCAGGCGGCCGGGAAGGCCCGCGCGATCCT
>JAKQBR010000222.1 GCA_029574005.1 Deltaproteobacteria bacterium
CTGGCATTGCAGGAGCGGGATAATGACCGGGAAGCCGTCTCGGCCGACATAGGCAAGGAATTTCAAGGTCGCCATGCCGCCAAACAGCCCCTGGGCCCACGGCTTCAGGATGCGCTCCTTTCCGTTGGTGCGCGCCGTACCCTTGACGAGGGTGGTGAAAACGGAGGCGGCGATGATAGCGCCCAGGGGCAGTTTTTCCCTGCCATAGGTTTCCACCAGGTCCATGTAGTGCACGGTATGGATGCCGAAATAGGCGTTGTAGCGGAACATGGGCTTGGAGTTGAACATGACGTAATCCGCGCCTTCCTTGACGGCATGGGTCCAGACGGCCTTGCCGCGCCAGAGTTTGCGGTCCATGGTCAGGATCAAAAAACCGGTCTTGGGATTGGCGCGCACATGCGCCTTGGACTGTCCTTCGGTGAACTGGCCCCAGATCATCTGCTCGGGGGTCTTGGCCTGCATGGCCGTGATGAGGGTGATATGCGGCAGGCCCGCCGGGCTTACCGTGGCCAACAGGCCGACCTTGGCCTCGGGTTCGAAGGCCTGAATGGCTTCGGTCTCAAATGCTTGGTATGTCTTCATCTCTCACCTCGTTTGTTAAAGCCGTGTGGCCCCGCTCCAGTAGACGATTCCCTGATCGACCCCTGAGCTTTTCGCCACGGCGGCCAGCTCTTCCATACGGTCCTTCGGTATCAGTTCGCAGTCCTTGAAGCCCCAGACCTTGTCGAGCCGCCGGTACGTGTCGCGGCACAGGTTGTTGAAGGCGCACAGCTCCCAGCGTTGAACGCATCCGTTCAGGTTGTGGGCGATAAAGGCGCCGATGGCGCGCAGATTTTCCGGCGTGTCCGTGGCCTGGGGGATGATGGGTGTGCGGATCCAGAGCACGCCGCCTCTGCCGTGCAGGTGTGCGGCTACCTGTTTGAGATTGGCCAGGATAAGCTCATTGGTGTGTCCGGTAAAAGCCAGATGTGCCTGCGGGTCGACCAGCTTGACATCGAAGAGCACCATGTCGGTAAAGGGCAGCAAGGTTTCCAGGCTTTTCTGCGGACACTGACCGCAGGTATCCAGGGCGGTGTGAATGCCGCGTGCTTTGATGCCTTGCAGCAAGGCGGAAGCGAAGGGTGTCTGCATGGTGGGCTCGCCGCCCGAGATGGTGATGCCGCCCCCCGAGGCCTCGAAATAGGCCTGGTCCTTGATAAGCTCAGCGATCAATGCCTCCAGGTCCCAGGCATGTCCCAACAGTTCCATGGCGGTCGAGGGGCAGGCCTCGGCACAATCGCCGCAGCCGGTGCAGACGCTGCGATCGATGCGCATGCCTTTTCCGTCAAGCGACAAAGCATTCAGCCTGCAGGTCTTCAGGCAGGTGCGGCAGCCGATGCAGCGCGAGCCGATCCAGTGGATCTCCGGCTTCAGGGAGATGCTCTCCGGATTGTGGCACCAGACGCATGTGAGGCTGCAGCCCTTGAAGAAGACCGTGGTCCGGATGCCCGGTCCGTCCTCGGTGGACATGCGCTGGATTTCAAGGATGATGCCGCTGTCTTTCGCCACGGAGTTATTCCGCCTCCTTGTTGATCAGAACTTATTGTGGCTCAACCGGGCGATGACCTCGTCCTGGAGCTCCTTGCCGATGCTGGTGAAATAGGCATTGTAACCGGTCACGCGCACCAAGAGGTGCCGGTAGTCCTGGGGGTGGTTCTGCGCGTCGCGCAGCATGTCGGGATCGAGCATGTTGATCTGCAGGGCGCTGCCGCCGTTCTCGATATAGCCTTTCAGAAAGGCCTTGAACTTGGTCTTGTGCTCCGGGTCCCTCAGGATCCCCGGGTTGAAGGTGATGGTGTGGCTGGCGCCGTTGGGCAGACAGCTCAGGTACTCGCCCCAGTCGCCCTTTTTGGCCTTGCCGCCCAGGACCTTGCCCA
>JAKQBR010000228.1 GCA_029574005.1 Deltaproteobacteria bacterium
ATGCTGATATTGTTGGTCTGGCCCAGGGCCTTGATGCTCATGAGCTCCCGGCTGATCTTGCTGCCGTCCTGAAGCGCGATCAGCACCTTGAGCAATACATCCAGTTTGACCGAATAGCGTTCGTACTGTCGCCTTTCGCTCCAATTGATATCCTCGCTCGACATACAGTTCTCCTCGTCAATTCTTCACCATAAGTTGAGCACGCTGCCGAGTGTTCAAGAAATCATTCGCCTCTGACGATATATTGCACACATTTGAATTCTGGTTCGGAGGGTAGGCCTATGCATTATTCTGACAGCCTGGAGCAGTCGAGCGAGTATCTTCGTATGGCCATATCGCACATGGGGAGGTTCCAGATCCCCTATGATCCCACCAACTATTCGGTCTGGTACGAGTACGTGTCGGGCAAGAACGAGAAGCTCAGGGTCGATATCGATACGATCCTGGCCGAATCCAAGTGCATCACCCCCGAGTTCATGACCAGGCTCTATGAAAAGTATATCGCCATCGATGAAAAGATTATCATGGAGAAGATCCGACGCGAGCTGCGCGCCATCCTTGAGAAGATCCTCCACCACATCGCCGACGCCGAGGGGCAGTTCAAGAATTTCAGTGACGTGATCGAGCGCTATTCCCAGGACCTCACGGAAGACCTCGACATTGAGTCGGTCGCCAGGGTAGTGGACGGCATCCTTTCCGAAAGCAAAAACATCGTGCTCTCGGGCGCCCAGCTTCAGGAACGGCTCCAGGCCTCTACCGACGAGGTCGAGAAACTCAGCCGGAATATCGAACAGATTCGCGAGCAGGCCACCACCGATCTCTTAACCGGGATCAAGAACCGGCGCTACCTGGTGAACGTGTTCAGCGAGGAGGCCAGGCGGGTGGCAGAAAACGGCGGAGACCTGTGCCTGATCATGGCCGATATCGATCATTTCAAGCGCATCAATGACACCTACGGCCACCTCATGGGCGACAAGGTGCTCAAAACAACGGCAGAGGTGCTCAAGGACAGCGTCAAGGGGAGAGACCACGTGGTGCGCTACGGCGGAGAAGAATTCGTTATCTTGCTCCCCGACACCCCTCTGACGGGCGCCCTGATCCTGGCGGACAAAATCTGCGGCTACTTCAAGAATCTGAACTGGAAACGAAAAGACACCAGCCAATTCATCGGACCGGTCCACCTGTCATTCGGCGTGGCGCGCTACCGCGAGAATGAGACGCTCGAAAAACTCATCCAACGGGCCGACAGGGCCTTGTACCACTCCAAGCACACCGGCCGTTGCCGGGTGACCTGCGAAACCGACCTCGATACCGGAGACAGGATCACGGCCTGAAGGCAACCGGCGCCCCCGCCATGCCCGGGTCACGGACGCCCCCTCCCCGGGCCGTTTCCATACAGCCGTGCGATGTCCGGCGCATCGATGTCCCGCCTGGCCTCAAGGTACTCCACCAGCATGTCGCGCAGCTGCACATAGACGTAATGGGCGTCCCTGGCCGCGGCAAAATTGTGCCCGTCGCCGCCTTCGAAGATATAATCCGGCACCGCCACGGTATAATCGGTTTCATCCCTGATGGCGTCGCCATTCTCCAGCTGCACCGCGACGATCCTTTGCCTGCCGCCTGTCCCCGGTCGAACGCGCAGCCTCACCCCGGCAAACTGACAGGCACGCATGTCCTTACCCTCGACCGCGGCCTTGATGAGGCTTGTAAGGTCCTTTCCGGACATGCGCATGGTGACGACATAATCATCGAAGGGAAAGACCCCCATGATGTGCCCGTAGGTGACGATGCCTGCCTTCAGCCCGCGCCGGATGGCGCCGTTGTTGACCAATGCCACCTGCACCCCGGTCTGCGTCTGGATGGCCTTGCATATGAGGTAGCCCAGCGGCGTCAGCTGCTCGTCACGGCTGCGTTCAAAGGGCAGGTCGGTTCGCAGCCGGCAGACCGTGCGGTCGATGAGGCCGCTCATACGCTTGCGGTAGGTCTCGGTGACCGCCAGCACTCCGGGGTCGGCCGGCATTGAACCTGCCATGCCCTTGAATTCAATCACCTCCGGTGTCACCCTGGCGAGCCTTCGTCCATCGAACTCCAGCCTCAGAACACCCACCGCCTTGCCGAAGCAGCCGGCCTGGACCACCGGGACACCCCTGTGACGCCCGGTCACGCGTTTATGGCTATGCCCGGTGATGATGGCGTCGACCCCCTTGAGCCCCGTCAACGCGGATAACTCATCGCCGAAGATGAGGCCGGTTGCACGATCCTGAAAGGACGGGACATGGGAGAGCAGGATGACGGCGTCGGGCGCTCCCAGCCGATCCCGGCCCTGTTTGAGATGCCTGATCCAGCGTCTGGCGGAGAGGGCCGCATCCTCGAACCTGAGACCCTTGATGTGTTTGGGGGCCGTTGACCCAGGGGTCTCGCGGGTTGATAGACCGATAAGGGCGATCTTCTTCCCCCCCGCCTGGACGATCGCATAGGGCGTGACCCAGGCGGGTGCCTGACCGGTCTTCCGGTCCACGACATTGGCCGCCAGGTACTGCACACCCGAGGCGTTCCAGCGCGCGAAGTGCTCGGTGCCCCAATCGAATTCGTGGTTCCCCACCGCTGAGAACTGCAGGCCGACCAGACCAAAGAGCGCATTGACAAGATCGCCGCGGCTCAGAGTGGACAGGGCCTCACCCTGGTAGTTATCGCCGGCCGAGACCACGACCGTATCGGGATGCCTGCGCCGGTAGTCATTCATGAACACCGCCAGTTTGGCCATCCCGGGGCTTGAGCCTGACTCCTCGACCCAGCCGTGGAAGTCGTTGATGGTCATGATATGGACATCGGCCCAGACTACCTGGAAGCAGACGAGAACAAGGCTCGACGCTAGGCACAGGATTTTTTTCATATCGTCTCTCACGTCGCCGGCCGCTCCAGGCGTTCCTGGAGAATCGAAACGCGCGCTTCCTCGAGGTTTGCCGGCAGCGCGGGCGAAGATCGCGACGTGCGCGCCCTGCCAGCGGCGCCCTAGCCACCCCTCTGCCGCTCGAGCCGTCGGTGACCTACACGACCTTTTCGGCGAACGACGCCGCCGCTTTGGTCATTGACCCTGCTTGCTGTAGCCGGCCGGGATATCGAAGACAGTGCTCGCGATCGGATCGGTGTTGATCCCCTTGATCTCGGTCACGCTGGTGAAAAACGGACCGCCTCCGACCGTTTTGGGCTCGCCGATGGCCTTCTTGGCGACCGAGCCCATAATGCCCCCGATCAGGCCGCCCACGCCGTCTGTCAGGTTCGGGACCTCCATGGGCTCGGTCTTCTGGGCCTCGGCCGCCGCCTGAGAGTCCTGCTCCTGGGCCTCCCAATTGATCACGGTGCGGATGGGATAGCCTCTGAGCTTGGCCATCTCGGTCTTGAAGCGCGCGAACTCCTTCTCCATGTCCTTGGCCGGGACGCCGCGCAGGGCCGCGAAGGCCTCGAGGCCGAAGACCTTCAGCTCGGAAGGCGTCGCGGTCATACCGATCTTTTTCAGGTAGGCCTTGGTGAAGGCTGCCTCTTCGGCCTGAAGCTTCTTGATGGCGGCGGTCTCCGGGGTGGTCCATAGATTGGTTACCATGGTGTTCTTCATCTTGGCCTTGGTCTCAAGGTCTTCCATCTCGATCAGCCAGGTCATGAGGTACTCCTGGCAGGCAAACCCGTTGATGGTTTCGCTGGCCCCGGTCTTTTTGACCGTGAACTCGGTCCTGGTCACCCGCACCTTGGGCTTTTCCTTTTTAGCGGCCTGCTCCTTCTCGGGGGCAGCCGTAGGCCTGAAGGTCTCGATGGGGGTTTCCGTGTAGGTCTTCTTCTTCGGATCAAGGCTCCATACCACGCCTCTATCGATGCGGGTGACCACGATCTGCTGCGAACCGGAAGACAGCCTCGACATGATGGCGCTCGTGAATCTGGTGGCCGTCTCCTCACTCTTCTTGAGGCCTTGGAGGCGCTCCTGCGTCGTGCCCTCGAAGGCGCCCATGCCGCTGATGCCGCCCGACTTGGTGAAGCGCTCGACGGTTACATCGGCCCACGCAGGACCGACACCGGCAAGCAGGATCAACAAGCTGAACAACCCCGTGATTTTTCTCATACAACCTCCCCGTGCTGCCGCCTCAGGATGAAAGGTTCTTTGCGATACGGCAACCAGGTTTCCTTGTAACGACCTGCACGGAACAAGTCAAGACACTGGATGCATTACGCGCTCTGGAAATAGGACCGGCTGGCACCTATACCTATCCACAAAGGGGGTCACGCCTATGAAAGATGTCAGCAAAACCATCCATCTGGCAACCTTCGCCGGCGGCTGTTTCTGGTGTATGGAGAGCGACTTCGCCGCAGTCCCCGGCGTGCTCGCGGTCGTATCGGGCTACAGCGGCGGGCGAAGCATCGATCCAAGCTACGAAGAAGTCTGCTCAGGTTCGACCGGGCACCTCGAGGCGGTGCAGGTGCACTATGACCCGGCGCGCATCAGCTATGCCGAGCTGCTGAACGTATTCTGGCGGCATATCGATCCGACCGATAGCGGCGGGCAGTTCGTGGACCGTGGGAGCCAGTACCGCACAGCCATCTTCACGCATGACGGGGAGCAGCAGGCCCTGGCCGAGGCCTCCAAGCAGGCGCTGGAGCGTTCGGGGCGCTTCGGCGGCCGCCCCATCGCCACCGTGATCGAGCCCTTGCGCAACTTCTACGCCGCCGAGGACTATCACCAGGGGTATTACCGGAAACAACCGGCGCGCTACCGCGCCTATCGTGCGGCCTCGGGACGTGACCGATGGCTGAAGCACATATGGGACGCAAAAGCCCCCGGGTCGTGTCCGGCCGCGCGCAGCGCCGTGCCGGAAGATGCCGGACTGAGGTCGAAACTCTCGCCCGAGGCCTACCGCGTGACCCAGCTCTGCGACACCGAGCCGCCTTTCGACAATGCCTACTGGGACAACAAGCGCGAGGGCCTCTACGTGGACATCGTTTCGGGCGAGCCGCTCTTCAGCTCCAGGGACAAATTCGATTCCGGCACCGGCTGGCCGAGCTTTGTGCGGCCCGTCGATGCCGCCAGCATTATCGAGCTGCCGGATAACAGCCACGGCATGCGTCGCGTCGAGGTCAAGAGCCGTCAGGCCGGTTCGCATCTCGGCCACGTCTTTCCCGATGGGCCGCCGCCCACCGGAGTGCGCTATTGCATCAATTCGGCGGCGCTGCGTTTCATACCGCGAGAAGAGCTCGAAAATGAGGGCTACGGGGCCTATCGCTTTCTTTTCGAGGATTGAGGGCAAACGGTGGCCCGGGATACGATGCAGCCCGGGACCACCTGGAGCTAGCGTCGGAGGCAGCGCAGCAGCCTGAATCCTGCCCAGACCAGCGCCGCGCCAAGGCCTAATCTGATGTAAGGGATCAGGCCGGTGTCAGGCTGGAACTCCGTATTGAGGGTGATCTGCTTGCCAAGCTTGTCCTGGGCGATGATCTCGGCGCAGCGGTTGGCGTTCCAGATGGCGGCCTCCATGCCGCCCGAGCTCACGTGCGTCTTGGTGTAGTCGCCCGTGAGGTAGAGGTTCGTGTATGGCGAGCGCTGATACGGCCGGTGCCGTTCCATGCCCGGCAGGGCCCGGTAGACACCCTGGCGTTCGCGCACGACCTTGTACTTGCGCACGTGCGCGTCGCGCGCGCTCGGGAAGAGCTCCCGGATCTGTCCGATGGCGGTGTTGAAGATCACCTCGTCGGGCAGACCCAGGATATGATCCGCGGGTGAGAGCACCATCTCGAACATGGTGCCGCCTTTAAAGATGTGCGGCAGCACGTTGGCCAGGTCGGCATAGGTATTGAAGATGCAGTCGTTGGAGAAGATGGTGGTCTCGATATCGGTCAAGGAGCGGTCGAACCACACCTGCAGGGATAAGGAAGGCGCCATGGTGAAGTGCAGGAGGTCCTGGAAATAGGTATAGGTGAAGGCCTCTTCCGGCAGAACCTTGCGCATGGCGAAAGGCCCGATGGCCGAGACATAGAGGTCGGCCCTGCGCTTCTGCCTGCCGTTCACGGTCACGCTGTCGACCTTGCCGTTTTTGACAGCGATGGCGGTAACCGCCTTTTTCAGCTCGACCTTGCCGCCTTTCTTCTTGATATAGTCCAGGCAGGTGCCCACCCAGATATCCCCCAGGCCGCCGTTCGCGAAACCCACCTTGGCGGTGCCGGTCGAGGCGAAGACCTTGCGGATCCAGTTGAGCATGACCTTGGCCGAGATCATGGAGGACGGGGTGAAGGTCAGCCCGTTGACTCCGGGCTCCATCTGCTTCAAGCACCCGCGCGGCGCCAGGCGTTCAGCCCATTGGCTGAACGTGATATCGTCCAGGCCGTCAATGGTTGACTGGGAATACATCAAGGCCCGGCTCAAGGTCAGGCCGCCGAAGAGCATCTTCCAGCGGGGGATGGCCTTATAGTCCTTCAGCATGGGGAGAAAGGCCGCCGCGGCGTGCAGAGGTGCCGGCAGGTCGGTGAAGCGCATGACGGCGGGTTTGCCGCCGGGGAGCATGTAGGCGAACTCGGATTTCTTCCACAGGATATTGTCCGCGATGCCCATCCTGTCGAAGAAGCGCAGCAGGTTGACGTAGTAGGGGAAAAAGACGTGCAGGGCATTGTCGATCATGTCGCCGTCTTCGTCCTTCCAGGAGCTGGCCCGGCCGCCCAGGATCTCATCCGCCTCGATCAGTTCGACCTCGACACCCAGGTCCAGGAGGTTGATGGCCGTCGCCAGACCGGACATCCCCCCGCCCATAATGAGAGCTTTCATGTCTTCAACCTCCTATTCTATGAAACCCCATTTCTTGCCGATTCTCACGGCGGCCAGCCCTTCGGAATAGCTCCAGGCCTGACTATACTGGGGTTCGATGACAATCTTGCCCTTGCGGTTGACAAAACCCCAGCGGTTGTCGATTTGCACGGCCAGGACGCCTTCCGAGAACTCACCGCAACTGACATAGGTAGGTTTCATGATCGTCTTGCCTTTCTTGTTGATGAAGCCGCTCTTGCTGCCGTCCAGGAAAGCGGCCAGACCTTCATGGAAACGGTAGGCGAATGCGTACCGCGGTTCGATGGCATAGGCCCCGGTCTTGTCGATATAGCCCCACTTGCCTCCCACCAGACCGCCCATATTCACCAGCGCCAGGCCTTCCGAGAATTGTCCGGCCAGATCAAAGGATGGCTGGATGGCAAACACGCCACTCTTGTTGATGAACCCCCACTTGCCTCCCAGCAGGCCGCCCACGTTCACGGCCGCCAGTCCTTCGTGGAAGCTGCCGGCGCCTGGGAACTGCGGTTTGACCACAGGG
The DNA here is from genome assembly GCA_029574005.1 of Deltaproteobacteria bacterium. Taxonomy (GTDB): domain Bacteria; phylum Desulfobacterota; class Desulfomonilia; order UBA1062; family UBA1062; genus JAKQBR01. The sequence continues at coordinate 7,338 of JAKQBR010000228.1, forward strand.
CGTCCGGTTTTATCGATGTAGCCGAAGGTGTTGTCTTTCTTGACCCCGGCCAGGCCTTCCGAGAAATCCTGGACCGCGAGATACTGCGCCGGGATGACGAATGTGCCGCTTCTATCGATGAAGCCCCACTGATTGCTTTCCCGGGCGGCGGCCAGGCCTTCGGAGAAACGCCTGGCCTCCCAGTACCTCGGCTCTATGACGAATCTGCCGGTCTTGTCGATATACCCCCAGTTGTAGCCGACCCGCACGGCGGCCAGACCCTGGCTGAAATCGCTGACCTCTTCGAACTGGGGCGCGATGGCCATGCGGCCGGTCTTGGGTGCGAATTTCTGACCGGCATCGCGGTCCACGCAGCCCGAGGCCAGGAGCACGCAAGCCAGGAAACAGATTCCGCGCACGCAGGGATGTACCCTCAATCCATTCACTCCATAGCCTCCCCTTTTCCCCACTAGCCCGAAGTGCATGTCGGATACTAAAAAAAGTACGGGATATGTCCCCGGATGTCAAATAGTATTTCATGCCGATCAAGGGGCCACAGGTGCGGCCGTGGCCAGGAATGGCTTTGCATGGAAACCCTGTGCGAGGGTCCCTCGGGGCCTTTCCCTTGATCGTCATGCCGGCGGGCATGGGTGTGCTGCGCTAGGCATCCATCCTGGGCTGCAAGGATTTCTTTTTCCTGATCATGATCTCTCTGCCACTGGTCATGCTCATGAGGCCGCGGCACGGCCTGTAATGAAACCGGCGCTGACGAGCCTTGCGTGCGCTTGGGGTATTGACCCCTGCCCGCCCACGGGCTTATAGTGCACCCATCGATGATGAGGAGATCGGATATGCCTGCACGCACACGTTTCATCCCTTGGGCATTGGCCTTTGCCCAGATAATCGCCGTAGTGCTCGCCCCTGCCGCGGCCCAGGCAACAGATAAGCCGTTCAACGTTCTGTGCACCACCTTTCCCCTGTACCAGATCGCGCGTAACGTCACCCAGAACCGCGCCTCGCTGAACCTCGAACTTATGCTGCCGGCGCAGCTCGGCTGTCCGCACGACTATGCCTTGACGCCCCAGGACATGCACAAGCTCTCACGGGCGGACGTCCTGATCATCAACGGCCTGGGCCTGGAAGAGTTCCTGGGCGCGCCGGTCAGAAAGGCCAACCCCAGGATACAAATCCTGGACAGCTCGGCCGGGATCAAAGACATCCTGCGCTATTCCCACGCCGAGGGGCATGACCATGAAGGCCATGCCGACGGCCATGCCGGCCTCAATCCGCATCTCTTCGCCAGCCCGCGCATGGCGGCGAGACTGACGCTTACCATCGCCGAGGGGCTGGGACGCATCGACCCCGCCGGCGCGGATCTCTATGCCCGCAATGCCCAAGCCTATGCCGCACGCCTGAACGCCCTGGCCGAAGAGATGCGATCGCTCGGCCGGACCCTGGCCAACACCCGCATCGTGACCCAGCACGGGGCCTTCGACTATCTGGCGCGCGACATGGGGCTCCAGGTCGTGGGGGTCGTGTCGGCGCATGCCGGCCAACCGCCCTCGGCCGCGCAAACCCTGGCGCTGGTCCAGACGATCAGGCGCTTGAAGGCCGGCGCGGTTTTCACCGAGCCGCAATACCCGGCGCGCATCGCCCAGACGATCGCCCGCGAGGCCGGTATCCCGGCGGCCGTACTCGATCCCGTGGCCGGCGGTCCGGCCCGGGCCGGACTGGATTATTATGAACAGGCCATGCGCCGCAACATGGCCACGCTCAAGGTGACGCTTGGAACGCGTTGAACTGCCCATGCTGACCGACGCGGCCGTGGTCTTCGAGGACGTCACGGTAACCCTCGAGGGGGTGAGCATCCTCGAGCGGGTGAGCGCCCGGGTGCCGCGCGGCGGATGCACCGCCGTAGTGGGCCCCAACGGGGCCGGCAAGACCACGCTCCTGATGGCCCTGCTGGGTGAAGTGCCCTACCAGGGGCAGATCCATCTCCTCTGCCGCGCAGACGGTGGATGCGGCCGCATCGGCTATGTTCCGCAACGCCTGATGTTCGACCGGGCCATGCCCTTGTCCGTGATCGAGTTCCTGGCCATGGGCTCGCAACGCCTGCCGCTCTGGTTCGGGGTGCGCAAGGCCAAGCGCGATCAGGCCCTGGCCCTCCTGGAATCGGTCAAGGCCGCGCACCTGGCCGAACGCCGTCTGGGCGCACTGTCAGGCGGCGAGCTTCAGCGCGTGCTCCTGGCCCTGGCCCTGCAGCAGGATCCTGACCTGCTCGTGCTGGACGAACCCGCCGCCGGCGTCGACCTGCAGGGCGGACAGGTTTTCTGCGAAGTGCTGGAAAACTTGAGACGCGAACGCGCCTTCACGCAGCTCATGGTCAGCCATGACCTCGGCACGGTGACGCACCATGCCACGCACGTCATCGGCCTGAACCGCAGGGTCATGGCTCAGGGTCCGCCGCGCGAGGTCCTGACCAACCAGAGCCTGCTGGCCGTGTTCGGACCGCACATGGGGCTTTTCCACACCCACGCGCCGGTCGAACCCTGTACCTGCGCGGCGGGACATACGGAGCAGGACCATGACTGAGCTTGCCTGTCTCTACGACATCATCCCGCTGATCCTGCCCTTCGACTGCCTGCAAACCCGCTTCATGCAGCAGGCCCTGGTGGGCCTGGTCCTGCTGGCCCCCCTGGCGGCCGCCATGGGGGTCCAGGTCGTGAACTTCCGCATGGCCTTTTTCTCGGACGCCATCAGCCATTCGGCCTTTGCCGGCGTGGCATTAGGCCTCATCGTAGCCCTGGACCCGCAGCTTACGATGCTGGCCTTCGGCGTGCTGGTGGGACTGGCCATCGCAGTCCTGCAGCGCCTCAGTACCCTGTCGTCCGACACGGTGATCGGCGTCATCTTCGCGGCCGTGGTGGCCTTCGGTCTGGCCGTGGTCAGCCGCGACCAGAACGTGGCGCGCGACATCCAGCGTTTCCTCTACGGCGATATCCTGACCATCAGCGACGTGCAGATTTTAGGGCTCCTGGCGCTCTTCGCGGTGCTGACGATCTTTCAGGCCTGGGGCTACAACCGCCTGATCTATATCGGGCTCAATCCCACCCTGGCCAAGGCGCACCGCGTGCCGGTGGCCGTGTATCAGTACCTCTTCGCCGCGCTCTTGGCCCTGGTGGTGATCTTCGCGGTCTGGGCCGTGGGTGTGCTCTTAGTCACGGCCCTCCTGATCGTGCCGGCCGCGGCCGGCCGCAACCTGGCGCGCTCGGCCGGGGCCATGTTCTGGTGGGCCCTGGTGGTGGCCGAAACATCGGCCGTGGCTGGGCTGATCATCTCGGCCCAGGACTGGGCCCGCACCGCCACCGGGGCCACGGTGATCCTGTGCGCCTTCGCCTGGTTTGTCCTCAGCGCCGGGGCTGCCCGGTGGAGAAACGGCCGTTAGCGGCTCTTCCACAGTGCTTAACCAAAGAGCCAAACGAGCATGGCAGCGATGAGGGGAGTCGCCCCGCCATAGAAGCCATGCTCGTCATCCTTTTCTCTTTTTGACGATAAGTCTGCCTAGAGCTTGTCCAGTTGGTAATTGAAGGCATCCAGGTGGCTATACGAGGCGTTCAACAGATTTCCGTAAACACGCTTCACATCGGCGGGAAGACCTCCAACCGCCAAGGCCGTCTTGAGATCCTCGATATCCGTCTCTTCGATGGTCACGCCGACATTCATGGCATCGATCAAGGAAACGAGACCCTGCGCCACAAGGTCATCATAGAGGGCCTGCAGATCCTGGTTTTTGAACTGCCCCACCCCGTTGCCCGCCACCTGATCAGCGATGCCGTACCGGTCGAGGAGCACCTTCAGTGCATCCATGTGGTGCTGCTCGCTGGCCGATATGTTCTTGAATATGCGCATATTCCATTTGTCGTAGAGCGTCAGATACACATCCCGGGCCAGCTTCTCCTCTTCACGCATGAATACGAGGTCATCGGTGGCCGCTGTACTCAAGGTAGCCGCCTGCAGTGACCCGAAAGACCCCAGTAGTATGGCAACGAAAAGAACGTAGGCCATGAGCCGTGATGCGTCACCTTTCCTGCTATAATTCTCCATCTGTCCCTCCTTCAGTTTTTCCTAACAAAGAGCAAGCGGTGTGCCATACCATCATGATTTCCCCAACATGCGGAAATGACTGGTGGATCTGTCATATGGTGCCGCATCCTGGCCCTTTACGGCATCCTCGCGTCATTGCAAAGCCTGCATAGCGGGTGCAGACTCTGCGCACTTACAGCCTTATGGTTGGTTTGATCGGCTGCGATCCATACGGCTTCTTCAAGAAGCGCATGAGGCCTCCCATCGATTCGGCGGTCTAGAACATATACCGCAGGCCGGCCGAGGCCTCGTGGGTATTCGTGGTGCCCAGATCGCCCCGGCCGCGCGAATAGCGGTACCCCAGATAGGGCGTGAACGAACCCGCGGCATAGCCGATGGTCAGGGTCCCGGTGTATCGGGTGACGTCGTCGCGCACGACATCGGCGCCAAAGGTCGTGGAATATCCCCCGCGCCGGTAGCCTCTGCCCCGGGAAGCGACGCTGACAGTGGTGATGGTCTCCGTCGGTATGGTCTGAAACGACTCGCCGCTCGCATACTCATATCCGATCTCGCTGAAAAGAGAGCCGGTCCAGTTCTGGCCCACGAAAATCCCGACGCTGTGTTCGGTGAACGCATAGACCTCATCGCGGGCGCGGCTGTCGGTGTATGCATAGTATTCACCGCTGTACCAAAACGGCGACCATTGCTGTTCCAGGTTCATCGCGGCGCCCAAGGCCCAGGCCGATTGATCGTTATCCCGCACGGTCCTGGCCTGCACGAAAGGACCGATCCTCACCCGCCACCCGTTCGCCGGTAAAACGACCACGGCCGGGGAAAGTGAAAGGCCGAGGAAATCGAGGTCCTGGGTTTGGGCATAGGCCGCGCCTTCCACTGAGGCCCTCAGGGTCCAATCGAGCCTGCGCTTTGGGTCCGAAACCCGGTTGTATGTCACGAGCGCATCGAGAGAGGTGTCGGATTCCTCCTCAACGACCGAGCGGTTGACATTGGAATCGTGCACCAGCTTGGCCTCGACTTCCCAAAGCGCCGAGGCCCGCGCCGGTATCATGAGCATCGCCGCGCATGCGATGATGGTTTGCATCCGAACGCGCATGAATTCTCCCCCTATCGGTTCCGTCCACGCATGCCTCCTCCCATACCGCCGCCGCGCATCATGGAACCGGGGCCGCCGCGATAGCCGGCGCGCATGCCGCCCTGGCCGCTCCAGAGCGGGGCTCCGGCGTCGGTCCTGAAGGTCAGGACCTTGCCGGTGGCGATGATCCTGATCTCCTGGGCGATCATATAAAGGTTGTTGTCCGTGCCCAGGGATTTCGAACCCCGCACCACGACCTCGGATCCCTCTCCAAGCTCGGCGGCTGCAGTGCGCCAATGCCAGACGGGCGAAGCCAGGACGATATAGCGTTCGCGTCCGGCGGCAAGCTGGAAGCTCACCGGTCCACTCAGGGGTCGGCTCAAACCCTGGACCTTTCCTTGAATCTCACCAACGGTGTTGGGGTCATAGCCCAGGGGGTAGCGGATGCCACACGCTTTCAGAACGGTGTCTTGCTCCTCGGCCCGCCCTGGAAGCGCCGGGACGAGCAGAAAAGTCATGAGCAGGATGAAAGACAGGGCAAGACTCAGCGCCTTGCCCCTCGCAATCGGCATAAACCTATCTCTTGGATGGTGCGCCGTAGCCGGTGCCGTCCTTGGGTGGGTTGCCGAGGTTGCCGGTACCGTCACCGGGGCCATAGGTATTGCCTCTGTTCTGGATGCCGCCGGCAGTGTTCTGGTTCGCCCGCCAGCAGAAACCGTCGCGCAGCCTGGCCTGATTGTTGAGCTGGGCCTGCGCCCGGTAGCAATAATTCTGCCTCCACGCCGTCTGGTCGTTCCTTCCGCCTCCGTAGGGGCCGGCGGCGAAGATGGGGACGGCCGAGAGCAGCAAACCGGCGACGAATCCTGTTAAGAGCGTGGCCTTGCATACCTTTTTCATCGTGCATTCTCCTTCCCGTGTTTTTTATCAAGGGAAGAAGCAACCGGCATGCCAATCCCTCGGTTGCTTTGCAACAATTTGAATTAACAACACTATTAATCATAATCAGCTACCTTTCCTTTTCTCCTGCGCCCCCTGCGCTATGCAAATCCTGCGCGGCGGATGCAGTCTCTGCGCACCTTCAGAGCCCATAGGCCTTGATGCGGTACTGCAACGTGCGCAGCGAAATGCCCAGCAGCTTGGCGGCCCTGGTGCGGTTCCCGCCCGTCTCGGCCAGGGCCTTGCGGATGGCCTCCACCTCAAGCGCCTTGAGCATGCCATCCTCATACCCGCAGGGCTCTTGCGCCGTCTCAAGATTGAGGTGCGAGACGTCGATGGCGCCGGCGCTCAAGATCACGGCCCGTTCGATGACATTCTGGAGTTCGCGGATGTTCCCGGGCCAGGCATAGGCTTCAAGGGCGCCTTTCGCCGCCGGTGTGAAGCCGCCCGCCTGCTTGCCGAAGGCGGCCGCAGAGCGCGCCGCGAAATACTCCGCCAACGTCGAAATGGCCTCGCGGCGCTCGGACAAGGGCGGCAGGACAATCGGAAAGACATTCAAGCGGTAGAACAGGTCCTCGCGGAAGCGTCCGGCCGCGACCTCGGCCTTGAGGTCGCGGTTGGTCGAGGCCACGATGCGCACATCGATGCTGATGGCCCGGTTTCCGCCCACGCGTTCGAACTCGCGCTCCTGGATGACGCGCAGCAGCTTGACCTGGATGGCGGGCGAGATCTCGCCGATCTCGTCCAAAAAAAGGGTCCCGCCGTCGGCAAGCTCGAAGCGACCCTTGCGCTGGGCAGATGCCCCGGTAAAGGCGCCCTTTTCATGGCCGAAGAGCTCGCTCTCCAAAAGGTTTTCCGCCAGGGCGGCGCAGTGGACGGCCACGAAAGGCTTGCCCCTTCGCGGGCTCATCTGATGGACCGTGCGCGCCACCAGTTCCTTGCCCGTGCCGCTGGGGCCCATGACCAGGACCGTGGAGCCCGTGGCTGCAACCTGCTCGACCATGGCGCGGATCCCGGCCATCTTAGCGCCGGCGAAGATCATCTCGATCGGCGGAAACTGCCGGCCCAGCTCCTCGCTCATGAGCTGGATGCTGCGTTTGTCATCGATCTCACGCCAGACACGGGAGAGCACCAGTCTCAGTTCGTCGGGGCTGCCCAAGGGTTTGGTCAAATAATCGGCGGCGCCGACCTTCATGGCCTCTACGGCACTGCCGATCGAGCCGTAGGCCGTGATGATGATCCAGGGCGTTTCCGGCCTGACCGTCCGGCCCTCGCGCATCAGTTCCACCCCGTCCATATCCGGCATCTTGAGGTCGGTGATCACCAGGTCGAAATCGCGGTGCTTGAGGTGGGCCAGGGCCTCGCGGGCGTTCCCCGCCTCCTGCACCTGGTGCCCGTCTTCGCTCAGGACCAGAGCGATGAACGAGCGCATCAGCTTGTCATCATCCACCACCAGAATCGATCTACCCATGCCGCTCCTTTCTACCGCTTACCAGGCGGATGTTCAAGACTGCCCCGGGGCCATCCGTACGGTTGGCAAGCGTGATGCTTCCCTGCATCCCCTCCAGGACCTTCTTGGCATATGCAAGCCCGAGACCGGTACCGTCGGTCTTGGTCGTGAAAAACGGTTCGAACAGGCGCGCAAGGGCCTCGGCCGCTATGCCCGTGCCCGTATCGGCTATCGTAAGGGTTGTCCAGCGGCCATGCGCGGCAATCGAGATATCGAGGCGTCCGGGGCCGCTCATGGCCTCTCTGGCGTTCTTCAGCGCATTCACCACCACGCGCAGGAGCTTTTCGCGATCGGCCACGACGCGTGCCTGCGGCAGCTCATCCAGCGTGGCCGTCCCTTCCCAGCCTTCCAGGGCATAGCGGGCCGCCTCGCGCGCCACCTCGGCCAGATCCACGGTCTCGATGCGGTATGATTCCTCGCGCGAGAAGAGGAGCAGGTCGTTCACCAAGGTCTCGATGCGCGCCGTGCCCTGGATAGCCAGGGCGAGCGCCGGCTTGACGGGATCGGCCGCCGCCACCTTCTCTACCACGAGCTGTACCGATCCCTTGACGCTGCCAAGGGCGTTGCGGATCTCGTGCGCCAGCACGGCGGTCATCTGGCCGATCAGGCCCAGCTGCCGCTGCCGCTCCATCTTTTCCTCAAGCCTGATAGAGCGCATGCTGAGGCGTTCGAAGAGCAGGCCCAAGGTCCAGAGTAAGGCCAGGACGGCGCCTAAGGCCCACCACATCCGCTCGGCGCGGGCCATGATGGCATCCGCGGACGTCGTGTGCAGAACGAGCCTGAGCATCTGGGGCGTCTTGCCTGCCCTTTCGAGCGGATAATCGTATTGATAGGCCGGCAGCCCGGTCCCCAGAACGATGCGCTCGCCGATAGGGTTCTCTGCGCGCATCCAAGCGGCTTTTCCCCCTGCGAGCCGCGTACCCACAAGCCGCCTGTTGGTATGAAACAGGATCGTGCCGTCGCCGTCAGCGATCAGGGCGTAGGCCACGACCCTGTCGGAGAGGACCTGCCGCACCTCTCCTGGATCCGCCGGGGTGCGCAGGGCCTTCTCGGCCGCATGCGAGAGCGCCAGGGCCGTGTTCTCCAAAGACTGCTCGGCCAGGGCCGTAAGGACGCGCGTGCTCTGCCAGGTCGTGAACACGATCATGACCGTGACAAGGAGCAGGAGCGCCGCCAGGGCCGTTCGCACTACAATGGGGGCATGAGCATGACCCGGCATCGTGTCGCTTACGGAACCTCTCCCGGTTTGATGACGGCTTGAACGGTCCCGGTGTTCACGCCTGATCGTCCTTGGGCGGTCTCCGGCAGCCGTCCACGGCCGCCGGGGCAGAGGGAGGCTCGGGAGCGGCCGCGGCAGCCAAGGGCCTGCCCTCGAGCTCCTCAATCCAGAGCGGATGACGGTGCTCGGCATAGTCGCGCCTGACCCTGCCGGTGAAGATTCCCCGTACCATGGGCCGGTTGGGCTTCAGGATAATGGCGGCCATATGCGCCAGAAAGGCCAGGAAGAACAGGATGAAGAAGATGTTGTGCAGCCAGGTGGCCCACAGGACCAGGGTCAGGTTCATGTCCGGGGCGAAGATGTTCTTCCCGGTCTTGATGAGGCCGGTGACGATCAGCACCGCGATCACCACGGCCATAGCGACATAGGCCAGACGCTGCTCGGGCAGGTATTTGGCAAAGGGCGGTTCCTGGCCCGAACCGAAAAAGCTCTTGATCACCTCCACGGACTGTCTGAGATCGCCCTGCTTCGGCAGCATGCCGGTCTCGCCCCTGAGTCCATGATAGACCACATGGAAGACACAGGCGATGATGAAGACCACGGCCGCGGCATAGTGCACATTGAGCGAGGTCAGGAAATCGCCCGACCATCCCAGACCGGGTACGGAGGTCACATAGTAGCGGTTGGCCATGGGGAGCTCGAACATGCCGGTAAGGAACAGGATCAGGCCGGAGATAGCGATGGCCCAGTGCTCGATAAGCTCGATGGCATGGTGGCGCACCACCAGGGCCGTGGGCTGTTTGCCGGGTTCAGTCATTGTTGGCCTCCTCCTTCTTCACCTTGGCCCGGCGGTCGGTCAAGAGCTTGATCGAACCGGCCAGGCCCGCCGCAAGCCCCACGGCCGGCGCTGCCAGCACCACGGCGCCCAGGGGATCGGTTCTATCCATCCGTCGTTTCACCGGCCCCAGCCCGGGCCGTCCCTTGCCCTTCTCCACGGCCTGGTCGAGCAGCTCAAACGGGACCGGCGAGACATACAGCGTGCTTGTCCCGCCGTTTTCCTCCTTGCCGTAGAGAAAGCCCTGCATCCGCCGCGCCCGGTCTTCGGCCTCCTGAAAGATCAGGGTTCGATCGCCGATCAGGAGGGCCTTCTTCGGACAGGCCTCGATGCAGGCCGGATCCCGTCCCTGCTGCAGCCATTCATGACACAGGTCGCATTTGTACATCGCGCCGTTGCCCATCAGGGTGGGCAGCACATGCAGGTACAGCCCGACCCCGGACTGACGCTGGGGGATCTCCCAGGGGCAGAGGGTGCGGCACTTGGCCCCGCCGAAGCACAGGTCCGGGTCGATGACCACGGCGCCGTTTGCGTGCTTGTGGTTGGCCGAGAAGGGGCAGAGCGTGGCGCAGGCAGGGTTGTCGCAGTGCATGCAGCGCCGCGGGATGCTGATAGCGCGCCTCATCCCCTGGTATTCAACCTCGGCTTGCTGGATGAATATCCGGTTGTAGGGGGTCAGCCGGTCGCTGACGTCCTGCTTCTTGGACCAGTCCTCGATGACGGCGCGGGGGAACGGCACCGGGATGGGATCCACGGGCCGCGGAATGGTGTGGTTGTGCCAGGCCTTGCAGGCCGCCACGCAGGCCGGCATCTCACGGCCGGGACAGCCGTCGCACAGGCTTAGGTCAATCAACGTGGCCAAGGCCCCGCGCTCCGCCGCCCGGGCCGTTCCGGGCAGGACGGCGCCGGCACCCAGGGCGCCGAGCGCCCCGCTGAGGAAACCCCGCCGCGTTACTCCGCTCTTGCGATCATCGTGCATAGGTCCGCTCCTTGCATTTTTTATCTTTGCCTCACCTTCGATACACCCCATCGCCGCCGCTGATCATTGATCCGAATCAACCGCCGGCGCAATAAAAAAATAATCGTCCCTCATGCGGATTCAACCTTACCCCCGCTGGATAAAGACATGCGCCTGCCGGGATGGGCGCCTAGAGATAGCTGTGCAGTCCGGGCAGGTAATTCACGCCGATATAGGTGAAGAGCACGCTGGCCAGCCCGAGCAGGGCCAGGATCACGGCCCGGCGCGCCAGGCCGCCCGAGCGCCGGCGCTCGTGGATCACGGCGGCATAGATCAGCCAGGTAATCAGTGCCCAGGTCTCCTTGGGGTCCCAGCCCCAGTAGCGGCCCCAGGCCTGAAAGGCCCACACCGACCCGGTCATGATCCCGATGGTGAAGATGATGAAGCCGAAGGAGAGGTAGCGGCTGAAGAGATCGTCCAGTACGGCGGCGTCCCTGCCCTGCCCGTGCGCCCGCAGGCCCAGCGCCCCGACCACGGTTGCCAGCACGAAGGCGGCATAGCCCAGGAAACAGGTCATGACATGGATGGCCAGCCAATTGCTCTTGAGCGCCGGGATGAGCGGTTTGATGCCGCTCTCGACCTGGGGGGCAAAGGAGGCATACCCCATGAGCCCCGTGACCAGGGCCAGGACAAAGGGCAGAATCGGCGCGGCCTTGGCGCGCGCTGCCCCCAGGCTCAGGATGATCACGGCCCAGGCGAAGAAGACCAGGGACTCGTAGAAGTTCGCCAAGGGCGCATGGCCGACGCCCATTTGATGCGACTCCCACCAGCGCAGGCCCATGCCTACGCTCTGCAACGCCAGTCCGGCCAGGGCCGTCCACCACACCACCCTTTTCAGGCCGCGCCCTTCCGAGCGCGCCCCTGCCAGGGACAGGACAAACGCCGCCAGGTAGATGAAGGTCGTGAGACCCAAGACCCACTCGCTCATCGTGCACCGCCTTCACGCCGGATCCTGGCCATCCATGCGGCCGGAAAGGGTTCGGGTCTGCCGTCCCGAGTGGCCGCGGCCTTGAGGAAGGAGCCCCCCTCGCGATCTTCCAGGTGCAGCCACACCTTGAGGCTCGGGACCAGGAAGACGACCAAGAGACAGATCAGCATCAAGATTCCGCCTGCGGCGACGATTGCGGCGCCTGGATCGCGCTTGATACCGATCCCGGTGGCATACTCGGGGACGATTTCCATGAGTGCAAAGGTGTAGGGTTTTATCAGGCCGGGGTTGAAGCTCGGCGCGCGCTCGAACAAGTCCGGGATGGCCTCCCTGATCCGGTCGACCTCCTGGAAGAGCCAGAGATGACGGGGAGCTGATGCATGATCGAACACCAGCTTGAGCGCCGGGCCCATGCGCATGACGTCTTGGCCGATCTTGGCGACCTGAAAACGCAGCTTGCCGTTATCCATTGCAAGCTCGTCACCCTCCCTGACCCTGACGGACCAGGCATTGACGCCGTCCGTGACCGTCATGATGACCGCGGGCTGGGCGCGGTACGTCTCTTGATAGAAGCGCAGGCCCCGGTAGGCCAGGGGGTGGTTCACCCTCAGTTCCCCGCCGGCACGCGGGTTGCCGTCCTCAAGAAAGGTGAGGCGCGAGACATACTCCTTGGGCATGCCGTTGGGATAATGCGAAACCAGGAACTGATCGCAGCGCACACTGAACCCCAACGCCCGAGGCCTGCCGTCGGCCCCGATGAACTGAGCCGCGGTTTGACCTTCGCTCAGCTCGATCTTTCCGTCGATGCCGAAGGCGCTTAGGTGCATGCCGACAAAGATCAGCACCACACTGGCGTGCAGGCCGAGGGTCGCCGGGCGTCTGAGGCCTTCGGTCTGGCCGAACAAGAGGGTCGCGGCCCCATCCTGACGCTCCTGGAAACGCATGGCGCGCGGGGCGGCCTCGAGGATGCGCGCCTTCACCGCCTGACGTTGGGCGTCAAGGCTTATTCCCTCCGCATCCTTGAAACGGGGGGCAAGGATGCGTCCGCGCGCCCGCAAACGCAGGCGCATGCACAGCACCAGGTTCAGGCACAAGAGTCCGGCCAGGACAACGAGCCAGAGCGAGTGGTAAAGATCAGTGGGCTTGAGCCTGGCCAGGAACCAGGCGCCGGGGCCCTGTCCGGCGACGGGAGCGATAACATGCTGGGGGATGAGGGTCCCGGCCACGCAGAGCAGGGCCAGCCCCAAGAGCAGGATCACGGTGCACTTCAGCGAGGACCAGAAGGCGGCAAGGCGTCCCACCAGGCGCTCCCTTTTTTTCATCCATCATAGACGACTTCCCCGCCCGGTGTCCATAACCAATTTGCCGCCTGGGGGGCGCGGAGGGGATCTAAACCGGGCAGGGCGCGGCCGCATTCGCCCGCGAGGTGATCCCGGGGCGGATACGACAACGTCACGGCCAAGGAGCTAAAAGACAACGGCGCCGTGTGGGCCAGGAGGCTGGGCTGCAAGTACGTGCACCGCTTCGGAGGCGACATCAAGGCTCGGGCCGAGGCCGATTACCCGGTTGCCATGATACGGGGGAGATGTGCCTTTCCCAAAGGCTTGAGACCTCCACGCCCTGGCTCTTGCACGCGTGTCGAAGGTCCTTGTTGCCTCCGCACCCAGGGTATGGGTATACAGTGACCATGAGCGGACCCCACGCCACCCTGCAGGAAGCCCTCATCATCCACCCCGGCCTGGGCGCCGGCCTGGCCCGGGTGAAAGAGCTCTGCACCGACTGCGGTCTGTGCCGCGATGAGTGCGGTTTCCTGAAGCGCTACGGGACACCCGCGCAGATCGCGAGGGCTTATGACCCGGCGCAGGACGAGTGGATGCGCAGACCCTTTGAATGCAGCCTGTGCCGCCTTTGCCAGGCGGTGTGCCCGGTGGGGGTCTTGCCGGACAAGCTCTTCCTCGAGATGCGCCGCGAGGCCGTTGATCGCGGCGCCGCCCCCTTCCCTGAGCATGCCCGCCTGCTGGCCTATGAACGCACCGGCTTCTCGCGCCGCTATTCCTTCTCCGCCCTGCCCTCCGGTTGCACGACGGTGCTCTTCCCGGGCTGCGCCTTTGCTGGCACGCGGCCTGAAAGGACAAGACAGCTGTTCAAGGTCCTCAGCCTCGGCGACCCGCGCCTGGGCATCGTGCTCGACTGCTGCGGCCGCATCTCGCACGACCTGGGCCGCGAAGACTTCACGGCCGCCATGTTCGAGGACATGCGCGCCTTCCTCACCTCCCACGGCGTGCGGGAGGTCATCGTTATCTGCCCCAACTGCTACGGCATGTTCCGCGACTATGGCGAAGGGCTGGCTGTGCGCATGATCTACGAGGTGCTCCCTTCCCACGGAGGCGGTGATGCGCGCCTGGAGGGCACGGTGGTCCTGCACGACCCCTGTGCTACCCGCTTCCACCCGGGCTGCCAGACGGCCGTGCGCACGCTGTTGAGCCTCTCCGGCGTGATCGTCAAGGACATGGACCATGCGCGCCAGATGACGCTCTGCTGCGGCAGCGGAGCCGGGGTCGAGGCCGTGGCGCCCGATCTGGCGCGGCAATGGCTGAAGCGCATAACCGGAAGGGCGGAAGGCCTCACCCTGGCCACGTACTGCGCCGGCTGCCAGCAGCGTCTGGCCAAGAAAGCCCAGGCCGTGCACGCCCTGGACCTCCTGTACGATCCGGAGGCGGCCCTTGCCGGCCGATCCCCGGCCGCGCGCTGGCCCATGACCTATCTGAACCGGCTGAGGCTCAAGCGCTCTTTTTGCCGTGACCTGCCCGCCGCCGCGACGCGCGAGCGGACCTTCCACGCCGGACAAAAGACCAGGGGCCCTTGGGGACGCCTGCCGGTCCTGGCCGCTCTCATCGCGATCATCGTCGCGGCCAGGTTCTCGGGCTTGACGGATTACCTCGATCAGGACAGCCTGCGCGCCCTCATGGCACAGGCCGAGGTGCTGGCCCCGCTCATCTATGTGCTGACCTATACGCTCGCCCCGGCCCTGCTCCTGCCCGGACTGCCTTTTACCATCTTGGGCGGCGTCCTGTTCGGGCCCTTCTGGGGCGTGGTCTATGCCATCACCGGCGCCACGGCTGGGGCCTGCCTGGCATTCCTCATCGCCCGCTACGCGGCCCGGGGCTGGGTGGAAGGCAAGCTCACGGATGCCCGTCTCAAGCGGCTTGACGCCGAGGTCGAACGGCAGGGTTGGAAGATCGTGGCCTTCACCCGACTGGTCCCGCTCTTTCCCTTCAATCTCCTGAACTATGCCTTCGGCCTGACCTCCATCGGCTTCATCCCCTACGCCCTGACGAGCTTCATCTGCATGCTGCCGGCCTGCATCGCCTATATCGTGTTCTCCAGCTCGCTCCTGGACCTCGTGCACGGGAAGGTCTCGGCCGAGCTGCTGATCGGGACCCTGCTCATCATCCTCATCGCGCTCATCCCGGTGGGCTACCGGACATTCAACAAAATGAGGAGAAAGGAATAAGGATCATCATGGACAGCCATGACATACTCAAGAAATCGAAGGACGGCATGACGCTTTCCCGGGCAGAGCTCATCCATCTCCTGGGCCTGCGCCCGGATTCGCCCGAGGCCTATCTCGTCATGGCCGAGGCCAACCGCATCTCGAAGGAGCTGACCGGAAACCGGGCCGAGGTGCATGCCCAGCTGGCCCTGAACCTGGCGCCCTGCCCGGCTGACTGCAAGTTCTGCTCTTTCGCGCGCTCAGAAGGCGTCTTTAAGGAAGAAACCCGTCTGACGCCTCAGCAGGCCGTGGCCTATGCCCGCCGGTTCGAGGCCGACGGCGCCAATGCCGTATTCGTCATGACCACGGCCACGTATCCCTTCGAGCTGTTCCTGGAGATCTCCCGGGAGATCCGCGCGGGATTACAGCCCGAGACCGTCCTGATCGCCAACGTGGGCGACCAGTCCCTCGCCAAGGCGCGCAAGCTCAAAGACGCCGGCTTCACCGGTGTCTACCACGCCCTGAGGCTGAGGGAAGGCATTGATTCGACGCTGAGCCCCAGGCAGCGACGGCAGAGCATACGGAACTTCCAGGAGGCCGGGCTCGTGGTGGGCACCTGCGTCGAGCCGGTCGGACCCGAGCATACCGATGAGGAGCTGGCCGACATGATCCTCTTCACGGCCTCGCTGATACCCGCCTACAGCGGCGCGGCCAGGCGCATCCCCATCCCCGGCACCAAGATGGCGCGGCTCGGGACCATCAGCGAGCTCCGCATGGCGCAGATCGTCGCCGTCACCCGGCTGGGCATGCCCAGGACCGTGGCCGGCAACTGCACCCACGAGCCCTGCACCCTGGGCGCCGTGGCCGGCGCCAACCTGTTCTGGGCCGAGGCGGGCGCCAACCCGCGGGATGTCAAGGAAAAGACCGAGGAGGGCCGGGGCGAGACCGTGGCGAGCTGCCGCGCGATCTTTGCCGAAAGCGGCTGGGACACGTGGGAAGGGCCTTCGCGCTACTACGGCGCAGGCGGGTGAAGCGGTACCCTGCCTCTACGACGAGGGGTTGGGCCGAGATCGCCTCAACCCCTTGAATGTATCCTCTTGAAGCTCTTTGGCGCAGCGTCAGTAGCTCATGAGGCCTTTGATGATCAGGCAGTTATCGCTGATCTCGGTGCCGACCAGGCTGTAACCGACGGTCATGCCATACAGGTCGATCGACCTGGGCGGTTCGATCTTGATCATGCGCTGCAGGACCCTGTTGATGGCGGCATTGGCCAGGGGGCCGGTGAGGTCCGGCACGAGCTCCGCGCTTATATCCGAGTTGTAGAGCGTCATGATGGAGCAGGCGCTGCCCGTTGCATTGACGTGGCCGGTGAGATACCCGTTGCCGTCGAGCGCGAGCGTCAGCGGCCCGTCGACATCGGCGCTCAGCTTCATGAAATGCGAGGAGCCGTCGATGGCGTCATAGGAGATGTCTATCAACAGATTCCTGACGATGATCCGACCGGCGGGATACGCAGGGCCGGCCCCGGCGGCGCTGCCCGAGAAATCGAAGATCGGCGGAGTCTCCAGGGTGGTGATCACCACCAGGTTTGAAGGCGTCAGCACTTCTGCCAGATCCTTCCCCAGGTCCGCGACCAGCTCTTCCTTGACCTCGGCGGTGACGTTCACATCCTTGATGAAGCCGGATTGAACGGTGATGAAGGCAAGGTTGTTCATGATGTCGTCGGTCACGGCCAGATTGATGTTCTCCGCATCCGTCATGGCCATGGTCGGGAGCGCATCGCCGGGTGTAGCGTAGAACGAGGCAAGACCGCCGATCAAGGCCGAGGCGGGATCATCCAGCACGGCATACGAACCCAGATCCATGGTCAAGGACGAGCCGGTGGAGACAAAGAGGCTCCCGGCGTTCATGGGCCACACGCCGGCCGTGATGCCGTCGGCCGTGATCGCAAGGCTGCTGGCCTTCATGATGGGCACATCGATGACCGCCTTCAGGGTATCCGCCAGCAGATCCGTAATCTCTGCGCCCAACCAATCTGGGATGTAAGCCAAGCCGTATTCGTAATTGGCGCCGGTAAAGGCTATGGTTGCGCCGGTGGTGTCAAGGGTGGCCACGATTTGGTTCGTCGCGGCGTCCAAGCTCAGGGATAGTTTGGCGCCGGTTATGTCGATGCCGCTGGCATAAAAGGCAAAGTACGGATTCCCCAGGAGGTAATACTGATGAGAGCCCTCGATGAATATGGCGGCATCGGCTGAACCGCTACGCGGATTGATGCCGGAGGCAGGAGAAATCGTGATATCGGTGAGGATGGTGTTGTCGGGTTGGATATCGAGCGCCATGGCTATCGGGCCGATGTTGAGAAATCCCTGGCTCTTGTTGGTCCGCGTGTTGTCGATGACCAGCGAGCCAAGACCGATGGGGATCGTCATGGGAAGCAGGGCGGGCTCGCCGGCAAACGGGCTGTTCGCATCATGCGAGCCGTAGACAGCGTGGGTGGAGCCATAGATCATGTCGTTCTTCCATTTGTTCACATAGGCGGGGATGATCTTTTCCAGTTCGTCCATGTAGGCTTCCGTCAGAATGAGCCGCGCGGCATTGGACACCACGTCCCGGTCGCCGGCCTTGAGGGACTGACCGACGCAGAACGATAACCTCTTCTTGCAGGTGTCATTGTCCTTGTCCGTCACCATGGCGGTTGAGGTCGCATAGATGGCCCCGCTCGGGATGGCATAGGTATAGCTGAACGCCCCGGTTTCCGCATCGAAGGGGATCGCGACACCATCGGCGGTCAGGCTCTTGGCAGACTTATTCCCGTTCTTTATGTAGCCCCTGATGATTACCGTGGTCGTTCCTGGTTGCAGTACCGCGCCGTTGGCCGGGCTGGTAAAGACAATGGAACACAGATCGTTGCCGGCGCCTTCATCACCGGTGTCTTCGCCGCCGCTGCTCGCCTTGTCGCCGGCAGTGCCGCTGGAACCGCCGCAGCCTAAAAAACCGGTTGATAAAAGAAGGACGATCAGACCCGCCAACAGGCACCGGATGACGTTATCTTTCAGCATACAGACCTCTTTCTCCATCGAGCTCGTCTTTTTGATAGCCACCTCTGCTGAGGTACGCATACTGCGCCGCGCACAAAAGACACCGAGACACCCTGTCATGTCGGTGCATACGGCACAGGGGCTGGTCAACCTGCATGCAGGGAAAATGCCAAAGGTCCGCGCTGGCTCATCTTAGCGCATGACGCCGTCCCATCCCGTCTTGACAAGCCATGAAGACCGCCTGGATTCTTGCATGCGCGGCCCTTCATGAGAGCTTCCTTTCACCCATGAGCCCGCCATGAGGAGGCCCTGGCTTGCATTCCAACCCACCACAGAACACGGCAAACCTTTTCTCATTTTATGTACAACATTTTCCTCGGATCGGGACTTATCCTTGCGGCTTGTCCTCCAGGCATACCTCGATCGTGAAATGGCCGTTCTCGGTGTCAAATGGGATGGCGATGATGGGCTGCTTGGTGATATGCGTGATGCTGTGGTTCTCACCCGTGATCACCGTAGGGATTGCGCCTTTGAGCAACCTCCCTTTCGTCTCAAGCTTCTGTCTAGCCTGGCCTGATACGATGTTCAGGATCTCGCCTACG
>JAKQBR010000229.1 GCA_029574005.1 Deltaproteobacteria bacterium
GACAATGCTTTGGGCCTTAGCGGGGTCGCCCTTTGCCGCAGGCGTGGGAGCGGGCGTCGAGGCCCAAGCCGTGGTCACGAACATCAGCCCGGTCAAAACCAGAAATTGGTGTTTCATCGCAAACGCTCCTGATATCCTGTCAAGACACATAAACCGCCGCATTGTAACGGGCTTTCCTTTCCACGCCAACCGCATGGTCATTCCTTGTTAAACGCCACTTTTTTCACCACCGCCGCGAAGCTTTCGGAGCTACCAGAGGAAAGCGCATATGAAGTGGCTTTCGCTGGCCGTTCCAACGCCGGGAAATCCAGCGCGATCAACACGATCGCTCAGCATAAGCGTCTCGCATTCGTCAGCAAGACCCCCGGCCGCACGCAGCACATCAATTTTTTTCAGGTGGGCGAGGCGCGTTTTCTGGTCGACCTGCCGGGGTATGGCTATGCCAAGGCGCCATTGGCTCAACAGAATGCCTGGCAATCCCTTATCGGCGGTTATCTCTCGCGGCGCCGTCAACTTGTCGGCCTGGTCCTGATCATGGATATCCGGCACCCGTTGACGCCGCTGGATGAACAGATGCTGGCCTGGTTCGGTAATGCGGGAAGGCCGGTGCTCATCTTGTTGTCGAAATCCGACAAGCTCTCCCGCGGGGCACGCCTGGCGACCTTGGCCAAGGTCCGGGCAAGGATGGCGCAGGAGGCGATAGAGTCCACGGTATTGACGTTTTCCAGCGTCGATCGCGAAGGAGCCGAAGAAACCGAAGCAATATTGCGCGACTGGCTGCAGCAGGCAAAAAAAAGCCCGGCTCAAGGGGAGAAAGCCGGGCTCGGAAGTCCTTAACATTGGCGTTAAGGCACCCGCTCAGGGAGGAGAAGCGGGAGACGATGCGATCGTCTCGATCCTTCAGAACACTCATGGCAAGAAAAGTTCCCACGCAGCGAGTGACGTTGCTAGTATTTTCGGCTCAAGCAAAGCCAATCCGATAGGGCAGATACCATGTTCGACCTCGCTTCCTTCCCCCGAACCCGCATGCGCCGCATGCGCCGCGACGAGTTTTCCCGCCGCTTGATGCGCGAGCACACGCTGACTACCGCTGACCTCATCCTGCCCGTGTTCGTGCTCGACGGTCCATCGCGTACCGAGGACGTCTCTTCGATGCCTGGGGTGTGTCGGGTATCCATGGACCATTTGCTACGCGTCGCCGAGGACTGTCTGGAACTCGGTATCCCGGCCCTGGCGCTCTTTCCGGTCATTGATCCGGCGCTCAAGTCGCTGGATGCCGCCGAGGCCTACAACCACGACGGTCTCGTGCCGCGCAGCGTCGCTGCCCTGAAGTCGCGCTTCCCGGAGTTGGGCGTGATCACGGATGTTGCCCTTGATCCCTATACCAGCCACGGCCAGGATGGCCTGATCGATGCCGCCGGCTACGTCCTGAACGACGAGACCATCGCCGTGCTCACGCGCCAGGCAGAGTGCCATGCCGGCGCGGGTGCCGACATCGTCGCGCCATCTGACATGATGGACGGCCGCATCGGTGCGGTACGTGCCGCGTTGGATGCCGCGGGCCATATCCATACCCGCATCCTTGCCTATTCGGCGAAATACGCATCCAGCTTCTATGGCCCCTTCCGGGATGCGGTCGGCTCCGCCGCGAATCTGGGTGGGGGCAGCAAGTACACCTATCAGATGGATCCGGGAAACAGCGACGAGGCCCTGTGGGAAGTCGGCCTGGATCTTCGTGAGGGCGCGGATATGGTCATGGTCAAGCCCGGCATGCCCTACCTGGACATCGTGCGCCGCGTGAAGGAGCAGTTCGGCGTGCCGACCTTCGCCTACC
>JAKQBR010000231.1 GCA_029574005.1 Deltaproteobacteria bacterium
CCTCAAGGCGCCCGAGTGCCCGGTCCTGGCCGTTCCGATCAAGGGAGAGTGACCGCGGCCATCAGGCCTACGACCATATCCTGGTCGAGCGCCCCGCTGGTGGTGATTACCAGGACGCGCTCCGGCAGGAACCGGATGCCCAGGCTCTGGCGGGCGGTATAGAAGCAGAAGGCCTGCATGCCCTGTGGCATGAGAATGCGTCCGGAGGCCTCATTCCTCATCCAGGGGGGGACGATCCTGCCCTTCAGCCCCATGAGGGTCGGGTTGTAGCGCTTTTCCAGCACGGTGCGCATGACCGTGAAGGTATCCATGCCGGCGGTTTCACCCAAGAAAGGCTTGATGAGCGGACTCTGAAGCGTTTCTAGCCAGGCGGCCTCCTGCGGCAGACGGGGCATGACCTGGATAAACCCTTTCACCTTCTTCTCCACGATGAAGAAATGCAGTCCGTCGGCCTGGGTTTCATAGCCCATGCCGGTGGGGACGCAGATCAGCAGATCGCCCATGCGCACCACCTTGCATCCGAACTCACGGGGCGTGACGGCCTCAGGCACCAGGAAGAGCTCCGGTGAAATCTGGCGTGCCCGGATGATATAAAAGGCATAAATGCATACTACGATGATACAGAGGCCGAAAACGAATCGAATACCGGGCTGGCTGCGGTCTGACGCTAGAACCATCGCGGCTCGATCGGTTTGCTGCTCTGCTGCGAAGGCTGGTCCTGCTGCCCCTCGCCCTTGTCCGGGGGGTAGTGGTCTTCCCCGTGATAGGATTCCTCCGGCGCGGGCGCCTGCGCGTCCCTGGACCTCTTGCTCTCCAGGGTGTATTTCCCCAACAGCTTGAGCAGTGAAGGGGCGAGGAAAAATATCAGGATAAAGATGATAAAGATCAGGGACTGGGCATTCGTTTCGTGCATGACGCCCTCTTACCACATTTTGCCGCCCTGAGGCCAGCCCTGAATTGACAAGGCGCAGCTGTACTTGCACCATGCCCGCCATGGTCCATGGACTGCTGATGTCGGCCTTGTCAAGGCGCCGAGAGGCGTCTCAATCCCGCCATTGACAAAGCAAGTCAACTGCACTACGGGTAGGTTATTAACTTACCTGTGGTATAGTTGTAAGATGTATTGTCATTGAGGAGGTGCATATGAAAGCGGTCGTCATAGGCGCCGGGTTGGCAGGATTGGCTGCCCTCCATGCCCTCACCTCTTCCGGGGCCGAGGCGGTCTGTTTCGAGAAGGCGGGTGTGCCGGGCGGGCGCGTCATCACTGCGCGGCGCGAAGGCTTCATCTTTGACTTAGGGGCGCAGTTCTTCTTCCATTCTTACAATACCTGCTTCCAGCTGGCAAAGGAGTTCGGGCTGTATGACGACCTCACGACCTGGGAGTGCAGGTCCGGTCTGTTGAATAAAGGTCGTTTCCTCCCCATCGTGCCGTCCACCAACCCCAGGGACATCGCTACGAACCTGGGCGAAACCCTCAGGTTTGTCGCCAAGGCAGGCATCCCCTTTCAGGCCATGCGGCAGTTCCTCGGGCTCTTGCCTACCCTGGTGAAGCGCCACAAAGACCTCGACCTGATCGATTTTGAACGCGCCCTGGACCTGGATAACGAATCGCTGGCGGATTTTGTCCTGCGCCGAGGCGGCCAGGCCATTCTGGACTACTACATCCATTCGCTGGCCGCGGGTTTGACCCTGGCCAAGGCCGATGACCTGAGCGCCATGTACGGCCTGGGCCTGTTATGCAGCATGATCAAGGGCGTCCTGACCTTCCGGCATGGCCTTGGCTGCATCTCGGAGCGTCTGGGCGATCGGTATGCCGGGTGTATCCATTACCATACGCCCGTACAACGGATCGTGATCGAGCAGGGCAAGGTCAAGGGCGTCGAGGTGAACGGCGGTCTGGTCGAGGCCGATGCCGTGATACCGGCCGTGACCGCCACCTCACTGCTGGAGATGGCGCCCGGTTTGCCGGAAAGCCTCAAGCGACCGCTTCAGCAGGTGACGTACTCGGCCTGCTGCCATGTCATCTTCGCCCTGCCCGCTCCGCTCTTCCCCAAGGACTGGTATGCGCTCCTGCTGCACGGCAGGACCGGCGCATGCGTGAGCGCGTTCTGCGACAACTCCATGAAATCGCCCTACTATTCCCCCCAAGGCTGCGCGCAGATCGGGTGCTGGACATACGACCGCCATGCCCGCGAGCTCAACGACAGACCGGATGCCGAGGTAAGGCGCGTGCTGGTCAAGGAGATTCAGCGCTACATGCCGCATATGCCGGATACGCCGCTCTTCACCGAGATCTACCGTTGGCGCGAGGCGGTCTGTATCGCGCCGCCGGGGATGTTGGGGGGCATCGCGCATCTAAAGCGCAATAATTATCGTGATGTCAAGGGCTTGTATCTGGCTGGCGAATATCTGCACATGCCCTCCGTGGAGTCCGCGGCCAAGAGCGGCATCGACGCGGCCAGGGCCGCCCTGCGGTAAAGGAGGGGATATGGCCAGACAACGGCGGGTGACAATCCATGGCGCCGGCGTTTTCCCCCTCTTCGCCGTCCCGGGCTTCTTTAAACGTCGGCACCTGCTGGTGTAAGGACCATCAAATCTATTGAAAGGAGGGGTTTCGATGAAAGCACTTATTATGGGCGGAGGTATGTCAGGCCTGGCTACGGCCGTGAACTTGATCGACTTGGGCTTGGAGGTCGAGCTCGTCGAGGCGGATGAGATCTTCGGCGGGCGGGCCAGTTCATGGCTGGACGAAGACGGTGATCAGATCGAGAACGCCCTGCACGTGTTCCTTTCCTATTATATCAACCTGATGGATTTTTTCAAAAAGTTAGGCGTTTACGACAGGCTTTCCTGGACCAAACCGGAGCTGCTCATGTGCCAGGACGACGGCGACCACGCCTTCATGAGGTACGCCGATCTTCCGGCGCCGCTGCATATGCTCGCGGCCTCATTGAACGTCATGAAAAATTACCGCGGCGTACCGAAATGGCATATCCTCTTTTCAGGGATATCCTTGGCCGCGATTCTCGGAAAATCTCCCGAGGAAATGGATGAGCTGGATGGTCTCTCCTGGGCGGAGTGGGTCTATCGCCGAGGGCCCAAGGGGGCCTTCGATTTCCTCAACGGGGGGCTGCGCGGGCTCACCTTTACCGAACCCTATGCCCTCTCGGCCAAGGTCTTCGGCAATTGGATGCGCAAGGTGGCGGCAGGCTACGAGTATACCCGCTACGCCTATGCCAACGGGGGCTTAGGTGAAATCTGGGTGGGCAACTGTCTTGAGTACATCCGCAGCAGGGGGGGGATTTGCGAGTGTAAAAAGGCGGTCACGAACATCAGGATTGAAAACGACAGGATCGTGGAGGTCACCATCAACGGCACGGAAAAGCGCACCGCCGACATCTACATCTCCGCCATGCAGGCCTACCCCTTGCGCACACTCCTGCCGGCCTCCAGTTATGCACTGCCGTATTTCCAGGACCTGTGCTACTTCCATAACGCCCCGTCGCTTTCCATCCAGATCTGGCTGGACAAGCAGGTCACGGACCGGAAGGAGATCCACACCGCCGCGCCCTGTACGTGGAACTGCATGACCGATCTCTCGCTCGTTTCGCCGCAGATCTTCAAGGGCGGCAGCATGCTGGAATGCGTCATAGCGCCCGCCGACGACATCCAGCTCATGCCGGATGATATCATCTTCGAAAAAAGCCTGGCGGATATCCGACGCATCCTGCCCGAGGCGCGCAGCGCCACGGTGAAAAAATATAAGATCGTCCGTGAACGTCAGGGCGTCTACCGCGCCTTCCCCGGCATGGAAAAGCACCGGCCCAACCAGCGCTCACCGTATGGCAATTTCTACCTCACCGGCGACTGGACCAGGACACCGGTCAGCTCCGGCGGCATGGAGGCCGCCGTCTGGACCGCGAACCGGTGCACGGAGATCATCGCCCAGGATAAACTGAACAAGACGATTACGCTCAATAAGGAGTTCAAGATAGAAGGCGGTTTCATCTCCTTCCTGAGGTATATAAAACCCATGGCCATGGCCGCGCTGGCCGTGGCATGCGCGAAGGTGTTCAAAAAGATGATGTAAACAAGGAACAGGCGTGGTGGAAGGGAAGAGACGCTATAAGCCCGATGTCCGCAAGGCCCAGATCATCGAGGTGACCAAGCGGCTCATCCTTGAAAAGGGGCTGGCATGGGCAACGGTGACGAGGATCACCAAGTCCCTGAACATCTCCAAGGCGGCCCTCTACTATCACTTCAAGAACAGGCGCGAGATCCTCTTGGCGATTTTGAAGGAGGTGCTGGAAGGGATTCCGGTCATAGGGGAAATCGACGATGTCCTGGCCTTCATACGCCGGTGTTCCATATCCTTCTTCGAAGGCACCTTGAATGACCCCAGGCAGGCACGCCTGTTCTTTGAACTCTTGTGCGCACCGCCGGACGAAAACCTGCGCGACGATATGCACAGGCACCTATTGGGTCTCCAGGGCATGATCGAGGCGACCCTGCGCAAAGGCATCGCACAAGGGCACTTCCGTGAGGACACCGATACCAAGGGGGTAAGCTGGGAGTTCATGTCCTTGTTGATGACCACGTTTCTCGGCAGCATGACGGTGACGTCGGATTTCATATCCATGCAACAGGCCTTGAATGCGGTGAACCGCATCCTCGACTCGATCAGAAAGCATTGAGGATCGCTCGAGGCAGGAAAACCGATGACGCGGCGGATCCGCCCATGGCGCGCAGGATGACCCGCCGGATCTCTTCCAGGCCCCGGCGCTTTTCGCGGGATCGTACATGCGTTTCGTGCAGGACGACCTCTTATGACAGCCCTTTCAAATCATCCAGGCCCGTATCCGGTTCGTGGTAGCGGCGCCAGTAGTGGGTCAGCGTGCCGTTGGTGAAGGCCCGATGGATTGCCGCATTCTTCATCAGGGCCTGCCAGAGCGAATACGCGGCCGCGTACATGAGCAAGACAAAACCGATGTCGGCAAGCCGGCCGGCGAGACGCACTGCCCGACCGCGCTTGATCCCGCACAGGAGCAGGGAGGACAGCGATATGCCGCCCAGCTTATACTCCAGGCCCGCAAAAAGATGGCTGGCTTCCACAGCCATTTCGGGGCAGTACGCCATGCAGCGCATGCAGCCCTCGCAGGTGTAGGTCCAGAACGGGCGCAAAGGTTCGCCCTGCATCCTGATGGCCCCCACGGGGCAGCTCCGGGCGCAGAGTCCGCAGCCCGTACAGACGTCGCCGGCAAACATGAGCTTGGCCAGTCCGAAGCGACCGGTGGTGAGATAGAGCAGCGAAACAGGCAGCAGGGCCAGCCCGACGACAAGTTCCATGAGCGAGCCTCTGGCAAAGACGATGCGATCACCCGCCTTGAGTGAGCGCGTAAACGAATCCATCCTGCGATGCGTCCTCGATATGATGGCGCGGGCGCTCTTTTCACCCATGCCCGGCAGCATGGCGGTCCAGTTGATCGGCATGTCCACCCCCTGCACACCGATGATCCGGTAGCCCTTCCAGGCCAGGATCATCGCCACAAGGAAGTAGGCCGTGCCCGCCATGCCGGGGATGAACAGGGGACCGACCTTCACTCCGCCGCGGGTAGCGACCACGCACGCCGGGCGCCCCTTGCCCTCCGGGAGGCCGAGGGCGAACCGCACCACGGTCCAGGGCGCCGTAAAGCCATGGGTGGGAAAGACCAGGCCGAGCAGACCATCTTCCGGCTCGAGGGCCGCGCCTATGGGTTTGACCCGGCCCTGGAAGACCCCGGCCAGCCAGGTTGCCGCCCGATAGGAATTGCCGGTCCCGCTGAAGAAATATACCGTGTTCATATCCCCCCACTCACAGGAATCTCAGCCTAGGGAATCAAGAATACCACCCCAGATCTCCTCCAGCCCCCAGCGTTTCTCGGCCGAGCTGGCCATGGGTTTCAGGCCGGCGGCGGCCTCAAGCGCCTTCAGGCAGCGCGCGCGCTCCGATGCGCCCACCTTGTCGGCCTTGGTGGCGACCAGGGCGGCCTTCGCCTGGCTGCCGCGCGCCAGGTCGAGGATCATGCGCTCTTCATCGCGGATGTCGCGGCGGATATCCACTAAGAGCAGGATCAGCTTCAGGCCCTGGTTGTCCGTGAAATAGTGCCGGGCCAGCTTGCCCCACTCGTCCTGCATGGTGCGCACGACCTTGGCATAGCCGTAGCCGGGCATGTCCACCAGGTAGAAGGGCGGGGCCTCGACCGGGTCCACCCGGAAGTAGTTGATGTTGCGCGTCTTGCCGGGCTGCTTGCTGGTCTGCACCAGGTTCTTGCGGCTTAAGAGGGCATTGATGAGCGAGCTCTTGCCCACGTTGGACCGGCCCGCCACCGCGATCTCGGGCAAGGCCTCCAGGCCGCTCTGGATCGTGCCGGCGTAGCGGGCGTCCCTGATTTTCAGCATCGAAGCTTCCCGATATACTCGCCCACCCGACGCACGCCCTCGCGGATGTTGGGTTCAGAGTTGGCGTACGAGAAGCGGATAGAGCGCTCGGCCGAGGGTCCGAAGTCCTTGCCCGGGGTCACGCCCACGCCGGTTGTTTTAAGGATATCGAAGGCCAGCTGGTAGGAATCGTCGGTCACGCCTTCCATGTTCACGAGCACATAGAAGGCGCCGTTCGGCCTCGCCTCGACCTCAAGGCCGCAGTCTGCCAGCGCTTCCAGCATGACCTCCCGGCGCCGGGCAAAGGTGAGCCGCATGCGCTCCACGTCCTCGCCGGCC
>JAKQBR010000234.1 GCA_029574005.1 Deltaproteobacteria bacterium
CGCCGGCGACTGCGCCACGGCGACCTTGAGCACCTTCGGCATCGAGGTCCATGCCCCCCTGGCCTTGAAGGCCAACAAACAGGGACTGATCGCGGGCATGAACATCGCAGGCGTGCGCGAGGCCTTTGCCGGGATCATGCAGACGGCCATCACCAAGATCTTCGATCTGGGCGTGGCGCGCACCGGGCTGGCCTTTGACCAGGCCGTGAGGCTCGGGCTGGAACCGGAGAAGGTCGTGGTCACGTCGCGCGATCGTGCCCGCTACTACCCGGGGTCTTCCCCCCTGACATCGCTGGTGATCGTGGGCGGGAAGAACCGTCGCGTGCTGGGCGCGCAGCTGGCCGGCCGCCTCGAGGCGGTCAAGCGCATCGATACGTACGCCACCGCCATCTTCGGCGGCATGACCATCGACCAGGTCTTCGACCTCGACCTGGCCTATGCCCCGCCCTTCTCGCCGGTCTACGACCCGGTGCTCCTGGCGGCGCGGGTGGCGCGGAAAAAGAAATGAATCCGCGGCGAGGGCTTGCTCCGGGGACACCTTCCGTCCCGCCTGCGGGTCCTCTTGACCCGCCGGGCATCGCTCCACCGATCTTCCACCATACAAGGAGGTGCGGCATGGCCCACCGAGAGATCTCCCCCCGTCTTACAGCCCTCGTCATCATCCTGCTGATCGGGCTGATGTCCGGATGCGCCAGCCACCTTGCCGACCGGCGGCCGCCGGGACATGTCTCCCTGACGATCCTCTTCTTCAACGATCTGCACGGCCACCTGAAGCCCTTCGAGATCAAGGACGAACAGGGCACGCGGGAGGTGGGCGGCATTGCCCACATGGCCGCCCTGGTGCGGGCCATCCGGGAGGAAAACGCCCGCAAGAACACCCGGACCGTCGTGCTCGTGGCCGGAGACCTGCTGCAGGGCACTCCCCTGTCCACGGTCTTCACGGGCGAACCGGACATCACGTGCCTGAACATCATGGGGGTCGATGCCGCGGCCGTGGGCAACCACGAGTTCGATTTCGGCTTTGAGAATTTCCTCAAGCTGGAAGAGATGGCGGACTTTCCCTTCGTCAGTGCAAACATTGTCAGGAAGGATACGGGTGGCTTGCTCTGCCGGCCTTACAAAACCATCGAGATCGACAGCACGGTCGCACTGACCGTCATTGGCGTCACGACCGAGGAGCTGCTGAGCACCACCAAGCGCGAAAACGTGGAATCCCTGGCCGTCCTTGACCCGGTCGCCGCGGTGAGGGGTGTGTATAACCAACAACGCCCCCGCGGGCCGGTGGTGCTGCTGTCGCACAGCCGACACCAGACCGACCGGGACATCGCCTCGGCCGTGCCCGGCCTGACGGCCGTCATCGGCGGTCACGATCAGGTCCTGCTTGCCCCCTACCGGCAGGTGGGCGCGGTGCCGATCTTTCAAGCCTTTGAAAAGGGGCGTTATCTCGGGCGCATCGACCTTGAGATCGACCGGTCGACCGGCATGACGCGCCGGATGCGAAGCGCCTATATCCCGGTCGTTGCCGGCATGCCCGAGGACGCGCGGGTCGCGGCGGTCGTGGCGGATTACGACAAGCGTCTGGGCGAGAGGTTCAAGGAAGTCATCGGGAGCTCGGAGGTCTTTCTGGACGGGGAAAGAGAGCACATCCGCTATGAGGAGACCGGCCTGGGAAATTTCGTGGCGGACATCATGCGGGCCCACACCGGGGCGCAGATTGCCTTCCTCAACGCAGGGAGCCTGCGCGCCAGTATCAAGCAGGGCCCGGTCACGGTTGAGGACGTCTTCATGGCCATGCCGTATGCCAACGAGCTGATGACCACAGAGCTGACCGGCAAAGAGATCGTTGAGGTCCTCACCCGCGCCGTCATGAGCGCGCGGGAAGAGGAAGACGGCGGGTTCCTGCAGGTCTCTGGGCTTTCTTTCGCCGTCTCCGGCAAAAAACCGACCGATATCCGCGTGGGTGGGGACGGCCGTCCGCTCGATCCGCAGGCCTCCTATACGGTTGTCGTCCCCGATTTCCTTTCCACCGGCGGCGACGGCCATGCCGTTTTCAAAGGCAAACCGTACGTGAAGACCGGCTCGCCTCTGCGGGACCTGATCATCGATACCTTCCGGCAGCTGGGCAGGGTCTCCGCAAAGAAAGAAGGCCGCATACGGCGCACGGATGAGGGCGCGAGCCGGGCGCCATGGCCTAGGCCGTGGGCTTACGCCTGATGAGCAGGACATCGTCCTGGGCGCAGGCTCTTTGGTGCCCTTTACCGCATCCATAGACAAGCCTCGGCGCTTCTTCTAGAACTGGGTGCCGGCCGCCTTGTTGGCCCTCTGTATGGCCTGGTGCGCCATGTCGATGGAGCGTCCCAGGGTGTTGAGCACCTGGTCCGGATTATGGAACCCCATGCTGTTCTCGGCGGCCACGATGTCCCAAAACCATTGGGCCTTACGGAGCAGTTCCCTGGCCTGGTCCAGCCCGGCCGTGTCGGCTTTGCCCACGCTCGCGGCCTTGCCGATGACCGTATGCGCCCGGGCAATGGTCTGGCCGGCGGTGTGCTGGAGCTCAAAGACATGGTCCTGGATGGTCTTGACCCTAGTCTGAAGCCAGTCCGCGCTCTGCCTGTGACAGACCGCGCAGGATGCCTCGATATGCTTCAGAGGGCTCGTTACCCAGTGCGACGAATACTTCTGGCCGTTGTGGCGCATGAACGGCATGTGGCAGGCGGCGCAGGACACCCCTGATTTCGCGTGCACGCCTCCGGAGAAGGTCTCGAAATCAGGGTGCTGGGCCTTGAGCAGCCTGGCCTGCGAATCGGGGTGCAGCCAGTCCTGTTCGAAGCCGGCTGGCTTCTGCGCATAGTAGCGATACATCTGCTCCGGGGTAAAGCCCTTGTCCCAGGGGAAGACGACCCGCTTGGTCTGCGGCTCGAAATAGTATTCGGCGTGACACTGGCCGCAGACATAGCTGCGCATCTGCTCGCGCGAGGCCTTGCGCACGTCGATTCCGCCCCGCTGCATGGCCTCGATGAAGGCGGGGTTGGCGACGCTCAGCTGCATGGTGGCGGGATCATGGCAGTTGGCGCAGGAGACGGGGTGCTTCATGGAAAGGAAGAGCTCGGCCAGCGGCAGTTTGGCATAGTCCCAGCCCTTGTCCTGATAGACATCGATGATGTTCGCGGTCTTGCAGGTCATACAGGAGCCCACCGTGGTCGAGTTGATGCGCTTGGAGCCTTTGAGGTCCTCGATGGCATAGGGGTGGCCGCGGTCCTCCGCATAGTCGCTGCTAAACGGCATACCCTTGAAGTTTATCAGGATCTCCGGCTCTTTGAGGGACTTCTGCACCTTGACGCTTCCGCCGTACCCCGTGGGCGAAGGCGCCATCTCGCGGTTCTTCTGGTAGCTCTCGTATTGGAGCGGGTAGTATTTCCCCCACACGGCCGGGTCGTATTCGCCCTTCGGCAGTTGGGCCAGCGCCACCGTGGAGGCGGGCTTGAGCACGAAGGCCTGCACCACCACGGCCGCCAGCACGACCACGCCCAGTCCCAAGATCACGAGGAGAAAACGCAGCTTCTTATTCCACATGGATCCCTCCGATCCGGCCCTCCAGGCCGTGCACCAGTCCCTCATGACACGCCAGGCAGGTGCCGGCCTCTGCGGCCATGAATGTCCCCTGCACGGTGGAATAGTGGCACCGCAGACAGTTGCCCGAGGCTATCCCAGCGCCTTCTTCCGAGATCTTGATGAAGGCCGTATAGTCCCGCAGGCTTTCATGGTACAGATCTCTCATCCCCACCTTGGCCTTATAGGCGGCCTGCACCGCGACGTTGCCGTCGGGCAGATGGCATTCGATGCAGGCAAACTGCTTATGGCCGGATTGCCGCCAGGTCAACCCCACGTCCTGCATGCTGTGGCAGGACAGGCAGAAGACTGGGCTCCCGGCCGCATGATAGCTCCCCATGGCGGCCAGGGTGAGCAGGATGCCGAGGACCGCGCCGATTGCCGGAATTTTAAACACCGCCCGAAGAGGATAACGACCGCCCATGCCCCATAACCCCTCAGTATGATACTGCGCAGTGCGAAAAACACCCCGCTGCCTGTAGTAACCAGTCTATACGATAAGAGGCAAACCCGGCAAGTCAACCGTTTGGATGCGATTGAGTTCTTCTTCAGGGTATACCATAAAGAAGGCGTTTGTTCGCTGTAGTGCGAATATCCTTCTTCTGCTATAGGGGAGCACAGGAAGCGATACGCCCGAGATGTCCGACCGGTGTAATGGTTGTATGCGTTGGTGACCCGGAGGTGTGACGATGCAAGAGATCTGGATTGCGTTGGGGTTGACCCTCTTCGCGGGCATGGCCACCGCTATCGGCAGCATCATCGCCTTCATGGCCAAGCGGACCGACTACCGTTTCCTCTCGGTGACAACCGGTTTCTCCGCCGGCGTGATGCTCTATGTCGCCTTCGTGGAGATCTTTTTCAAGGGCGCCGCTACGCTCGTGGAGCGCTACGGCGACCCCGGCGGGCACTGGATCAACACCGCCGCCTTCTTCGGCGGCATGCTCTTGATCGGCTTGATCGACAACCTGATCCCGGCCGCGGAGAATCCGCACGAAACGCACTCCGAGGCGGAGACCATGCCGTTGCATCAACACGCCGTGCCGCATGAGGCCCGCGAAGCGCTGCCGCAAGCAGGCGGACTTCCTGATACGAGCCCCGACCATCGCAAGCTGATGCGCATGGGGCTGTTCACGGCCCTGGCGATCGGCATTCACAACTTCCCGGAGGGTCTGGCCACCTTCCTGGCCGCGCTCCAGGACCCGGCCCTGGGCGTGGCCATTGCCTTAGCCGTCGCACTGCACAACATCCCCGAGGGGATCAGCGTCTCGGTCCCGATCTTCTATGCCACGGACGACCGGAAAAAGGCCTTCCTCTACTCGGTCTTGAGCGGCTTGGCCGAGCCCGTAGGCGCGCTGATCGCCTTCCTGGCCCTGCGCACCTTCCTGGGGGGCGACTCGGGGGTGATACCGCCCCAGGTGATGGGCATCCTCTTCGGCGGCGTGGCCGGCATCATGGTCTACATCAGCTTGGACGAGCTTTTGCCGACCAGCCGGGCCTACGGCAAGGGGCACGACAGCCTGCTCGGCCTCGCCACAGGCATGCTGGTGATGGCCTTGAGCCTCCTGCTCATGCGGTAGCCATCTCAGGTCCTTGCCACGGCCGTCATTATCGCGCACGGTATTGATGCAGTCCGATGCGAACGAACGCGCTAGCGGATACCATGCACGCCTTGATTCCAGTACGGGAGAACCCGGATAGACCGCAGAAAAAAGGGGCCTTGGTGCTTTTTGATCGCGCACAAGGGCCCCTTTTTGAACCGATTCATGGTCCGGTTTCGATGCCGGCGCCGGCATAAAGGCCTGATCAGCCCTTTATGCGCTTGAGCAACGTATAAATATCCTTGGTGTCCATGATCTTGGGCACGGGGTATGGGACGCATTCCCAATGGATGGATTTGGCGATCTCAGGGAAATCGGCCTCTTTGATCTCCGGTATGGTCTCGGCGATGCCATACGTGCGGTTGTATCCGCGGATGGCCTCGATAAAGGCCTTGCCCTTTTCGGAATCGCTCATGGAGGGGTCGGTGATATTGAGGACATCGGCCAGCTTGCCGAGCCGTTTATAGGCGGTCTCTCCATAGTATTCGAAGACATGGGGCATGACCGCGCCGATCACGCGCCCATGCGGCAGGTGGTATTTGCCGCCGATCTTATGGGCAAAGGGATGGACATAGCCGGTCAAGGCGCGGTTGAGCACGAAACCGGCATAGTAGGACGCCAGCATCAAGTTGCCGCGGGCCTGGAGATCACTGCCGTCATGGTATACCTTGTCGATGTTCTCAAAAATGAACCTGACCGCGGACTCCGAATACATATCCGAGAGCCTGGAGTGGGCGCCGCCGATATAGCCCTCCACAGAATGCGAGAGCGCGTCCATGGCCGTAATGGCAGTAATAGAGGGCGGCAGGCCCAGGGTGAGTTCGGCGTCGAGCACGATGAAATGGGGATGGAGCAGGAAGTCGTTGACGGTGTATTTGATGTTCTTTTTCGGATCGGTGACCACAGCCGCGCTGGTGGCTTCGGCGCCCGTGCCCGCGGTGGTCGGGACGGCAAAGATCCGCGGCAGCTTCTTCGGTATCGGCAGCATCACCTTGAAATATCCGCCCAACCGGTCCGTGGTCAGTTCGGGCTTGGCCGCCCTGGCGGCGGCAACCTTGGCGCAGTCCATGGAGGAGCCCCCGCCGAAGCCCACAAAGGCATCGCAGCCCTCCTTCCGGTAAAGGGCATAGGCATCCTCGATGTTGTCGATGGAGGGGTTGGGCTGCACACCGTCATACACCGCATAGGGCATATTGATGGCATCGAAGGACTCGAAAAGCCCTTTCAGCAGATTGAGCTGCATGAGCACGGAATCGGTAACCACCAGCGGCTTCCTGATCCCCTGCGCCTTGATCAATGCCGGAAGCTTTTTGACGCTTCCGGCGCCCTGCATGACCACGCTGGTCTGGCTCGGAAAGTGTTCCACGATATACATGGAATAGGCCATGGTGGTCTTGAACGCCTTCAGAAATGGTTTGATAACGGTCATCATAGTAGCTCTCCTCTTCTGTTGAAAGTTATTTCGCAGCCTTGACCTTGAAGGGTTCCCCCACCTTTGCTCATCCTCATCGATAAAGAAATGCGATGCCGACCATAAAGCAACTGCTATGCCAGGAGGTTCTTGCTTCGGATGAGCGTCATGAAAGCTCGGACTGGAGCTGGTCTATCGAATACCGGCGCGAGAGACTGGGGAGGGCGTGCGGGTCGCCATGTGTTACAATATTGGACAGGTGTTACAATATGCAACAACCTGGTGTGGCATTGCCATGCCGGGCTTTTGCGTTCAGTATTTCTTGACCTTCCGGTACAGCGTGGTCCGGCTGATGCCCAGGCGGCGGCAGGCCTCGCTCACATTCCCCCGGCTCTCCTCCAGTGCCCTGAGGATGGCCTGCTGTTCCATCTGGGGCAAGGAGGCAGTCATGTGGGGTGAGGCGAGCGCACACTGCGGCCCCTTCTTTCCGGCCATATCCGGCTCGGCGGGGAAATCCTCGCGGGTCAAGAGCGGACCGGGCGCCAGGTTGACGGCGCGCTCGATCCAGTTCTTGAGCTCGCGCACATTCCCCCGCCAGGGTCGAGACTTGAGAAATTCCAGGGCGTCGGGGGTGATGCCCCGGATATGCCGATCCAAGGCCCGGCTCACGGTTTGGATAAAGAGGCGGGCGAGCAGCTCGATATCGCCTGAGCGTTCGCGCAGGGGCGGGATCTTGAGCTCCAGGACATTGAGCCGATAGTACAGATCGCCGCGGAAGGTTCCGGCGCCAACCTCTTCGAGCAGGTCTTTGTTCGTTGCCACGATGATGCGCGCGTCCAGCGGGATGTAGCGCGAGCCGCCCAAGCGCAGGAACTCCTTTTCCTCCAGCACGCGCAAAAGCTTGGCCTGCATGGCAAGGCTCATGCCGTTGACCTCGTCCAGGAAGAGCGTCCCGCCCTCGGAGAGCTCCAGCTTGCCGCAGCGGCCGCCCTTGATCGCGCCGGTAAAGGTCCCGGCCTCGTAGCCGAAGAGCTCGCTCTCGATCAGGTCATGCGGTATGGCCGCGCAATTGAGCGCGAAGAACGGGCCCTGCGCGCGGTCGCTGGCATTATGGATGGCTTGGGCCAGCATCTCCTTGCCCGTCCCCGATTCGCCGTAGATCAGCACCGTGGAAGGGCTTACGGCTATCGTGCGCGCGAGATTGATGACCTTCTTTATCTGGGGGCTCTTGCCCAGGATGTCACTGAAGGTATAGCGGCACTGCGACCCGGCCATCTTGCCGACTACTTTCTTGATGTCCTTGACCTCCCGCAGGTGCAAGACATTGCCGATGAAACCGCTGTCCTGGTCCAGGATGGGTTTGATGCTCACGATACAGCGCGGCATGCCCTCGAACTCCTGGAGGATCAGCTCCTCCTCGTTGAGTTCCCGTGTTTGTTCCAGGGCGGAGATAATCTCCTCGTGCAGGAACAGATCACGGAGATCGCGGCCGACGGCTTCGGCCAGCGTATATCCGGTGATGCGTTCGGCCACCGGGTTGATATTGGAAATGCGGTGCTGATCATCCAGCAGGATGATCCCGGTGGACATCCCTCCCATGGCCTCGTTGATCAGGGTGCTGGTTACGGAGGAATAGGAGTGTTTTTTCAAGCAGATATGGTTTTCAATGGCCTGGGTTACCGTGGTGACGGTACACAGAAGGTGGGGGAGCTTTTTCTGGGTCCCGGCCGGGGCCGCGACCATCAGCCCCCCGATTATTTTCCCGGCATCGCTGTGGATGGGCGCCGAGGCACAGGTGGCGAGATGGTGGATCTCCAAATACTGTTCGCCGGGCATCAGCTGAAACGGTTTATCGTCGTGTAACGCGATAGCCAGGGAGTTGGTGCCGGCATAGCGCTCGTGCAGGCTGCTGCCGATCACGGCGTTCTTGAGCTGGCAGTACTCCCAGCTTAAGCCCATCCCCATGACATCCAGGATAAAGCCGTCATAATCGGTCAGAAAACAGACCCCGTGCAGATCACGGATCAGCTCGAATATGCCCTTGAGAAAGGGGCGTGCCGTTGAGATCAAGCCAGCGTTATCCTTCAGGATGCGCGCCTTCTCCGTTTCAGAAAAGGCCGCGGTCAGTATCTGGGTATGGGGATCGAGCCCTGAGGCCCGGCAGCGCCGCCATGACGCCAGGACCTCTTTCCGGATCGTCCCTGGAGGCGCCATGCCCTTGGCCATGAACTGCTCCCAGGCGGACCTCAGATCGTTCGTCAAGGGCATCGCCGCCGAACCCCGTTTCATCTTCTCCCCCGTGACGGATATGCTGTGCGTCTTCTATCACGACTCCCGGTCGATTACAAAGCCCTTGGAAGAGAGGAACGGTGGAGCATACAGATCACATGATCCGCCGCTCTTACGATTCGTGACCGACGCGGCCCCGCAGATCTTACTCAGGTCTCCTCGTCCCGGAACGCGCCGCTGTTTCCAGCTCACCGAGCAGCGTTGCGAGGTCCAGTCCAAGACAGTGGGCGACATCCGCAACCGTCTCGAAGAGGTGGTTGCAGCATATGCAGGCCCCAGTCAGGCTGTCGTAGCGGCAAAAGACCTCTGCGGCAGGGGGGGATTCGGACACGACATCCAGTACGGTCATATCCGGCGTGATGAGGGGCTCAGCGGGCGTTTCCGGCATGGACCTCATTTCCCCTTCTCGAAAAGCGCTTCCTCGAGCGCACGCGGGATGTGCGAAATAATGTCCTTGACGGCCGTGGCCGGGTTGGGCCGCGCCAGGCGGCCGGCCATTCGGTTGGCGGTCGCGGCGATGACGGCGGCCTCGGGTATAGCGTACCCCGCCTCGATCAGGGCGGCGACAATGCCGGTGACGGTGTCGCCCGTGCCGCCGATAGCCTCCATGGCAGGCTCAGCCGGCTCACCGATCGTGGCGATGATGCCCTCCTGCCCGGCCACATAGTCGGGCTGCCCTTTGACGAGCAGATGCCTACCCGCGTTCCGGTGGCTGTAGGCCCGGGCGATCAGCTCAGGGAGGCGTGCGGCCTCGTGCAGGATGAAGCCCCGGGTGCACAGGGGATGCGGTGCGTTCTCGTCCGCCAGAAAGGCCAGCTCGCCGATATCGGGGGTGAAGAGGTCGTAGGCCGCGGCCTGTCCACCCATCTTGGCCGCGTACATGAACCCGGCGTCGGCGATCAGCCGCGGCCGGGACGGCAGGGCTTCAACGGCCTCCAGCACGCGCTTGTGCCAGTGGGCAATAGGCTGGAGGTAGTGAAATACCATGGTGGTGCAGGCAAACTCGGCGATGTGCTCGGACAGGTACTGGTAGAGCATGCGGCTGCCCTTGCCGTGGCCGATATCACCCACGAGGAAACCGTAAGGAGCGCCAAGCCCCAGGGTCGAACAGGCGCAGGCGGCGGCCGCCATCAGGGCCGGGGTACCGCGCTGGACCTCTAGGGGACCGCCGTTGAAGGCAAGATCACCCCTGGTGTAGGCCAACGTCCCATGGCTCACGGGGAAATCCGCCGCGGGTACGGTCCCGACTATGGCAAGCATCGTCGCCGCGCCTCTTCATAGGCGAGCTGGAGCTCGTACGCGCACAGGGTATGCCCGACATCCTTGGGCTGGGGCGCCTCCGGCAGACGCTTGCCGGTCATCGCGGCCGCCAGGAAAGGCACGTCAGGACAGCCGCCGCCGGAGATATTGACGATGACAAGACTGCGCCTGTCCACCGTGATCTTCATGTTGGCGGCCCGAACCATCAGATGTTCGGGGAACTCCGTGATGGTGTACAGATCGACGGGTTTGAGCAGCGGGCTTGCAACCGGCACGACGCTTTCCGGCTTCACCCCGGCGTCCGCGAGGGTCTTCAGGATCCGGACTTCGCCCATGAGCGGGAATTCGATCACCAGATCGCACCCGGTCCGGACCCGGGCGGCGGGCCCATGACGCGGATCTTCCACCCTGCCTCGCTCAACACCTTCTGGGCCCGCAGAACCTCGCTCGTGTTCTGAAAGGTCAGAAAACCCAGGTCCACGGCCTGGCCCTCGATATGGCCGGCCGTGCGCTTTTTGAACCAGGCCATGCTCAGCCTTTTTTCAGCGTCAGGCGGTAGCCGTCCCCCTCGGGTTCGATGGCGCTTACCTCCCAGCCTTTGCTCCTGGCGGCGCGGGAGACGTTCTCCTTGGACGTGTCGGTATCGACCAAGACCGTGAACTCACCCGACCCTTGGCTCTTCATCTGGTTCATGGCCAGGATGACCGGCTGGGGGCAGGACAGGCCTCTTGCGTCTACGGTTGTGCTCATATGTTCCTCCTTTAGGCCGTGCGCATACGCATGGTGAAGCCGATGGCCAGGCAGACGATAAAGCCTGTGATCACGGCCGCCATGCCGTGCGGGCCGATGCCCTGGGGCGAGCTGGCCAGGCCGAAATTGTGGGCGATGCCGGCCCCGACGATCATGCCGACCACGAAGATTGCGGCATCCCCGTCGCCCTCGCCCGCCAGGAAAAGCTGCCGGCCCGGGCATCCGCCGGCCAGGGCAAAGGCCAGACCCGCCAGGGCCATGCCCAAGAAGTTCCAGACGTGCATGGTGTGGGCCACGGGCTGGCCCGCAAACCCGGCGTGGAACTGTCCCAGGGCCAGGTTGACGATGAAGGCCGCCACGGCCAGGGCGACAATACCCAGGAACAGGTGGGTCTGCCTGAAGAGTATGAGGTCACGGATGGCGCCCATGGTGCAGAAACGGCTGCGCTGGGCCAGAAAGCCGATCGCCAGACCCACAACGAGCGAGACGATCAGCGGCGCGTGCATGGATCCGGGGCCCTTGAGGCTGTAAAAGAGGATGTCATTCTTGGGCTCGCCGGCAATGGCCGGAAAGACCAGCGCCAGGACCAGGAAACCCAGCATGACCAGCGGCAGGACCAGCCCGGCGGTGTAATGCATCTTTTCCGTGCGGCCGAGCGAGTAACCGCCGCGCAGGAAGAGCGTGCCGATGAAGATCCCGCCGGCCAGCCCGGCCAGGCCCACGATGGCGTTGCCGTCCCCGCCCGCCAGGCGCAGCAGCGCGCGCCATGGGCAGCCCAGGAAGACCAGGGCCCCGATCATGGCAAAGACCCCCAGGATAAAGCGCACGATGGGGGCCGAGCCGGCGCGCGGCCGGAACTCGCGGAAGATGAGCGCGGCCGCCAGCGAGCCCAGGACGAACCCGATGATCTCCGGGCGCATGTACTGCACCACCTCGGCGCGGTGCAGCCCCAGCGCCCCGGCGATGTCGCGCTCGAAGCACGCCACGCAGATGCCCATGTTGCCCGGATTCCCCCATTTCTGCAGCAGCGGCGCCAAGATCCCGATGAGCGCCCCCACGCCGATGATCCCCCACGGTGTAGCCAGAGCATTACGCATCTTCATGTCCTTTAGCCTCCTCGACAATCATTCAGTGCCCACCAAAACTATTTTTTCAGGATCGTGCCCAGGACCTTGTCCTTATCGAGCTGCTTGGTGCAGAAGAACCAGTCGTAGCACTTCATGTCGGACTGGCCCTCCATGCGTTCCTTAGCCACGCCGCAGGAGCCTGCCGGCGGCACGATGACCTCGTCGCCTGGACGCCAGTCGGCGGGCAGGGCCACCCCGAAGGCGTCCGCCGTCTGCAGGGCGATGACGATCCGGTAGAGCTCGTCGAAGTTGCGGCCCAGGCTCAAGGGGTAATAGATCATGGCACGGATGATCCCCTTGGTGTCGATGAAGAAGACGGCCCGCACGGCCTTGGTGGAGCTCTCCCCGGGCTGGATCATGCCGTACTTCCTGGCCACCTCCATGGTGATGTCCTCGATCAGCGGGAACCTCACCTCCACGTTTTTCATGCCGCGGTATTCGATCTTCTCCTTGATGGTCCTCAGCCAGGCGATGTGGCTGTAGAGACCGTCCACGGAGAGCCCCACCAGCTTGCAATTCGCCTGCGCGAACTTGTCCTCCATGGTGGCGAAGGTCATGAACTCGGACGTGCACACCGGGGTGAAGTCCGCCGGGTGCGAGAAGAGGATGACCCAGCTCCCGCTGTAATCGGCCGGAAAATTGATCTCGCCCTGGGTGGTCACGGCCTTGAAGGCCGGGGCCTTTTCCCCGATGCGGGGAAGGGCGACGCTACCATTGCCGGTATCGCACATAAGCACCTCCTGGATCATTATTGTGTCGCTCTTCTGAAACGAACCGACAGCATGAACCCAACAATTACAATGTGATAACCTACAAGTTTCTAAACGCATGATCAAATCACTTAAAGGCATCGATGACGAGCGACTATTCCCATCTTGAATGAGCGCTCCTGACCGTATGGCCATCGCTTGTTTTTGACCGCCCTTGTCGTTTCCCGCGCTTCCAATATATTAGGAGGTAGCGAGAAGGAATACCGCTCAACGAGGTACCCCTTCCTGCATCACGCAAAGGAGGTTCCTTATGAAGTACGGGGCACGCAACGACATTCAGGCGAAGGTGAAATCGATAAAGAATGGCCCGGTCATGAGTCTGGTGAAATTTGATGTGACCAAGGCCACGGAAATGGCATCCGTCCTTACCACCGAATCGGTCGAGAGCATGGGCTTGAAGGTGGGCGATTCCGTAGAGCTCATCATCAAGGCCATCCACGTCCTGCCGGTCAAGGAATAGCGTTCGCAAGGGTACTTGCCCGCTTGTTCTTGGCATAGTGGTCTCGCTGGGATGCGTGCCGGGACGAAGTGGATTTGCGCCCTTGGAGGGGCCTTTCTATAAGGGCGCCATCTCCCCCGCTTCCCATAACAGGCGCGTAGCCGGCTACACCCTCAAGGTGGCAATCAGACGCTGGGGGGTGCGCAGCAGCTCAAGGGCCTCCCGGGCGGAGCGGCAGACGATATCCGCCGCCTGCATGGCCGGCACGCTGGCCCCTTCCGCCTCCACGACGCAGATCCCCAGCGCCGCCTCCCGCAGCATGCCCGCATCGTTCCTGCCATTGCCCAGGCAGACCGCGGCCTCGGCGCCCAGGCGCCGGACATATTCCGCCTTGGCCAGGTCCTGCCGATCCGCGGGCAGGATTTCAAGGCGCACGGGCAGCGTCCGCACGTTTGCCGCAGCCTGCCCGAAGGTGTCGGCGGTCACGACATGCGCTTCCAGGTCCGCCGCCAACGCTCGGATCAGCGGGGCGACCTCGGGGATCAGCGTCCCGTCGCGGGCGATGGTCCCGTTATAGTCCATGACCAGATAGCGCAGCCGCAGTTCTCCCGTCCCGGGGATATCAATCTTCAGCATGGGGCCTCCTTGCCGGCGTATGTTTCCCGCACACGCCATCCATCAGGGGACGATGGCCCCCTCGGAGAGCGTCAGGACCCGGTCCGCCACACGCGCGACCTGCTGCCGGTCATGCGAAACCATCAGGATGGTGTAACGCGGTTTCAATCCCACCAGCAGGGATTCTATCATCTCCGTGGCGCCATGGTCCAGCGAGGATGTCGGCTCGTCCATGAGCAGGACCTCCGGTTCCATGGTCAGCACGCGGGCGATGCACAGGCGCTGCTGCTGTCCGCCGGAAAGCTTGCGCGCGTCCTCGCCCAGCCGGTCCTTTACCTCATCCCACAGGCAGGCCATCCTCAGGGCCTGTTCGATGCGGCCAAAGGCCGTGTGTTTGTCATATTTCCCGGCCATGCGCAGGGGAAAGGCGACATTGCGGTAAATGCTCATGGGCAGGGGGTTGGGCTTCTGGAAGACCATGGCCACGCGCCGTCTCAGATGCGTTACCGGATACCCCTTGGCGTAGATATCGCGGCACTGTCCGTCCAGATCGATCAAGACTCGTCCGCGCATATGCGCCCCGGGATGATCTTCCCAGAGGCGGTTGAGCGTGAGCAGCAAGGTGGATTTGCCGGCGCCGGAAGGCCCGACCACGGCCGTGATCGTCCGGCCCTCGAAGGAGGCCTGGACATTCTTGAGGATCTGCCGCCTTCCATAGAAGAAATTGAGGTTGTCAACACGGATCTTGGTGTTGTCCGTCATGGCCGGCCCTCGGTGCGATACAGCGTAAAATAACTCAGGCGCCGCTTGAACACAAAAGCCAGAGCGAAGAGTGCCAGGCAGAGCAGCAGGAGGACCAAGGCCGCCCCGTAGCCCCGCGCGAGCTCCTCGGGGTTGGTGTACTGGGAGGAGATGTAATAGATATAAAAGGGCAGGGCCTCGTAGGGTCCCAGAAGCGATTTGGGCACGCCCGCCGAGACGACCACGCCGGTCAGCATGATCACGGCCGTGTCCTCGGCGCAGCGGCCGATGGCAAGGATGACGCCGCTGATCATGCCCGGAAGCGCCTTGGGCAGGAGCACATAGAAAAGGTTCTGCAGCCTAGTGGCACCCAGCGCCAGCCCGGTCAGG
>JAKQBR010000236.1 GCA_029574005.1 Deltaproteobacteria bacterium
CGTAGATACAGATGAGTCCGCCGATGACCCCGATGATGAGCGCCATGATGAAGGAGACGGTCGAGGAAGAGGTGCTGCTGGATTGAAACCGCGCCCGAGAGGGAGAACTCATACCAGGCCATCAGTCCGAACTGCAGGGCGATCAGGACCGAGGCCAGGTAGCGCTTGTATTTGATGCCCAGGTAAAAGATCAGACCGGCCAAAAAGATTTCGATGACGAACATAGCCAGGCCGACCCACTCGCCATCGAAGCTGAAATAGGCGGGCAGGTCGGAATTCACGAACCAGGGCAGTCCGATACACCCCGCTGCGATGACGGCCACGGCCAGGCGCGTTATGAAACCGCGCGCCCCGTCATGCTTGACCGCCAGAAGCAGCACGGCCGGAACGAGAGGAAAGAGAACCAAAAACAACAGCGCTGTCATAGTGCCTACCCCTTTTCCTGCAGAGTACATGCATCGGGGCCATCATGGCCCCCTCCTCCCTTTAGCACCATTCATGCCAGGGTCTTGCCGCGGGGAGGATCGTCAAAATACAGCTAATTATTCAATTGTTATGCGTGCAGCCGGCAAATGACACCGGACACCTCAGCGGAGATCATCGCAAATCTTCTAAGCGCCTTTTTTAAAAATTCGAATCCGTCACGATAGGCTTATCCGGACCGGACCAATCCCATGGAGCTTGCCTGCGGCAAGGCGATTGTGCTAAATCCACTGATAGTCGCCGCGAGCGGTACAAGGGAGAAATGCATGGCCGCTGAGAAACCGAGGAGATCCGCCCGGAAGAAGAAACACGACTGTTCCCAGTGCGAAAACAGGGAGGCATGGGAACAGGTCCAGCATTTTCAGGACGTGGTGGAGAACTCGCTGACCGGCATCTGCATCATCCAGGACTACCGCATCGTGTACCTCAACCCCGAGCAGCAGCGCATCGCCGGCAGCATGCCGATGCTGGGCAAGCCGCTGCCTTTCGAGCGCGTGCATCCGGACGATCTCGCATACGCCAGGGAAAACTATGAAAAGGCATGGCATGGCGAGA
Source organism: Deltaproteobacteria bacterium (assembly GCA_029574005.1). GTDB lineage: Bacteria > Desulfobacterota > Desulfomonilia > UBA1062 > UBA1062 > JAKQBR01. The sequence continues at coordinate 1,039 of JAKQBR010000236.1, forward strand.
TCCGCAATGTAGACGTGGACTTCCGCTATAACAGCTGGGAAACGGATGATATCCCGTCGCAGATGAAATGGATCAAGGCCCGGGGATGCATCATCCAGTATCGGGGACGCGACGCCCTGCTGATCAACATGATGGATATGACCAGGGCCCGCAAGCTGGAGCGCATGGTCTCCATGGAGGATAAAATGGCATCGCTGGGCCGGGTGGCCGCCGGTCTGGCGCATGAGATCCGCAATCCTCTCTCCGGGATCAACATCTACCTGACCATGCTCAAAAAGATCCTCGATTCGGGCGAGGGCTCGCACAAGATCCCGGATATCATCGCCAATATGCAGGATGCATCGCTCAGGATCGACGCCGTCATCCGGCGCATCATGGATTTCTCCAAGCCCGGAGAGCCAAGGTTTATCTTGTGCGACATCAGAGAACCGATGGAGGACGCCGTCCGGCTGGCCGCGGTGACGCTGCGCAAGGCAGGGATCGCGCTCGAATCACACCTCGCGCCGGACAAAGGCATCTGCCGTCTTGACCCCCACATGATCGAACAGGTGCTCTTGAACCTCATCACCAATGCCGCCGAGGCCATGCAATGTGTAACCGAAGACAAGCGCATCGACATCAGCACGTCCGTCAAAGCAAGGCATGTGGTGGTGAGGGTAGCTGACTCAGGGCCCGGTATACCGCCTCACCTAAGAAGCAAGATCTTCGAGCCCTTTTTCACCACCAAGGCCGATTCCACGGGCATCGGCCTGTCCATCTGCCACCGGATCATCTCGGATCACAAGGGTTATCTGCGGGTGGAAGAGAGCGGTCTGGGCGGGGCTGAGTTCATTATCGAACTCCCGCTGGCGCAGGAAGGATCCGTATGATCAACTATACGGTCTATATCGTCGATGACGAGCAGACCATCCGGGACGGCATTGCCATGGCCCTGGAAGACGCCTACACCGTCAGGAGCTTCGCCACGGCCGAAGCTGCGCTGGCAGTGATCCAGAAGGGCCGGCCCGACCTGGTGCTCCTGGATATCGGCCTGCCGGGCATGAACGGCATCGATGCCCTGGGGCGGATAAAACACCTGTTGCCGGAATGCCTGGTGATCATGATCACGGCCTATGAGGACACCGCCACCGTGATCTCCGCCATGAAGCAGGGCGCCTATGACTATGTGGTCAAACCCATTGTCATGGACTCCCTGGAATTGAACATTCGCCGCGCCTTTGAGACCATCCGCCTGCGCAAAGAGGTGCAGACCCTGCAGCAGGCCTATCTGGAGGAAAACCAGCCCTGCTTCATCGCCGAGAGTCAGGCCCTCCAGGACCTCATGGAGTTCATTGCCAAGATCGCCCAGAGCCCGGACACGCCGGTGCTCATCGTCGGCGAGACCGGGACGGGAAAGGAGCTGATCGCCGGCGCCATCCACTACCGCAGCCCTAATTTCCGCGGCCCCTTCATCACGCTCAACTGCGCCGCCATACCGCCGCACCTG
>JAKQBR010000239.1 GCA_029574005.1 Deltaproteobacteria bacterium
CTGCTGCCCAAGAATATTGCAGGCAAGGCCGAGATGATGCTCGACTACAGGGACCGCTTCAAGGAGTGGTCCGATAACCTTTTCGAGGCCATCGAGCCCAACCGGCTGGTACGGGCGGCGGCCGGAGACACGGCCGCCTACGCGGCGGTGATGGGTGATCTGAACAAGGTGAACCGCCAGGCCGTAACCCTGGCGGTGCCAGACAATCCGTTCTCCAACGACGAGATGGAGGCCAGCTATAAATTACTGGGCGGCAAGCCGGTCACCTTCGATGAGGCCAAAGGCATCGCCCTCGATCGCCTGAAAGGCTTCTACTCAGACAAGCTGAAGGATAGGCTCTTGAGCGGTCTGTCATAATAGTCCGCCCTTCAGTCGAGGGGCCTCAAATTGACTCGGCTGGAGCCCTACCCTCATGCTCTGATAATTATCGCAAGCCAGGGCTCTGTCGATTGCTGCCGAATCTACTCCTGTTCGGATGAACCGCATCTTTTCTGATTGATCTTGCGTGTTGTTGGGCGATATGATCCTCTGATGTTCTATCTCAGACCAACTACATATGCAAGACCCTGCACCCAAGGGTAGCCGGCATGAACGGGCCAACGGGATTGTCCCGCCATGGAGTTCTGGCCGCCCTGGGAGCGGCATTGCTGTTCGGTTGCAGCACCCCGGTTGCCAAATTATTGCTTTCCGGCATGGATCCCCGGGTCCTCGCCGGACTGCTTTACCTCGGGTCGGGGCTGGGCCTTTTACTCTACCGGATCGTAAGGCATGCCCCCCGCGGCAGGTGGGACAAAGGGAATTGGCTCTGGTTGTCGTGTGCCATCCTTTCGGGCGGCGTGATCGCTCCGGTCCTGCTGATGTTCGGGCTTACCGGCATGGCGGCATCGGAGGCTTCCCTGCTCCTTAATGCCGAAGGCGTGTTCACGACGCTTTTGGCATGGTTTGCTTTTCGCGAGAACTTTGATCGGCGCATCGCCCTGGGAATGCTCGCCATTCTCATGGGCGCAAGCATCCTGAGCTGGCAGGGTGAATCCTGGAAAACAGATTCATGGGCAGTTCTTGCGGTTTTGGGCGCTTGCCTGGCGTGGGGAATAGACAACAATCTCACCCGCAAGATATCCGAGATGGATGCAACCTGGATCGCCTCGATAAAAGGACTGACGGCGGGAAGCGTGAATCTGGGGCTGGCCTTCATCACGGGTGCCAGTCTGCCGCCATTGGCCGTCATCTCGGGCGCCCTGATCGTCGGCTGGCTGGCTTACGGTGTAAGCCTTTCCCTGTTCGTGATCGGCTTGCGCCACCTTGGAACCGCCAGAACCGGGGCCTATTTTTCCGTAGCACCGTTTTTCGGGGCGCTGTTCTCTCTTCCGCTCCTGGGTGAACCGGTCAGCTTGGGGCTGCTTACGGCAGGTGGATGCATGGCTGTTGGTGTCTGGCTCCACGTAAGCGAGCAGCACATCCACCCCCATCTGCATGAATCTGTTGAACACGAGCACGCACATACGCACGAAGGAGATGAACACCGCCATGAACACGACCAGTCCGAGCCGCCGGCAACCCAGCACAGCCATGCGCATAAGCATGCATCCGTGATGCATACGCATGCCCACTATCCTGACGTGCGGCATCGGCATAAACACTAAGGTGCTATCCGGCTCTCATGGTAGCGGCGGCCTTGATCGTGGAGCAAACACGGAACAATGGATTGATTCAGGACAGCAAATAAATCACTCATGTGAGGTAACCATCATGGCAAGCAACCTGTCATACAAATCCTTTTCGAAATTCTACGATATATTCGAATTGATATTTTTGCTGGGCCGCAAAGGCAATCCCCGTCTCGGCCTATTGGACGCGATCGGCAATGCACCCCTGCACGTCCTGGATGTGGGCGTCGGGACCGCGGCGAGCGCCATCTTGGTCGCCGGCCACAATACCCAGAACCATGTGGTGGGCATCGATACGTCCGCTGCCATGTTGGCCGCGGCACGACGCAGGATAACCCAAAGAGGTCTGACCAATCTCGAAGTATTCAACATGTCGGCCGCGGACATGCGGTATGCCGACGAAAGCTTTGATGTGGTCATGGCTTCTTTTGCCCTCCATGAATTCGAACCTCCCTTGCGGGAGAAGACCTTCCAGGAGATATCACGGGTCTTGAAGCCGGGCGGGATATTCTATGTCATAGATTTTGCGCCACAGGACGACCGCGCCACCCGGATCTTCCTGAAGCTGTGGGCGCTCGTTGAACCCCCCTGTTTTGCGGGTTTTCTTGCCATGGATTGGCATAGGCACCTGACCGCCTATGGGCTACGCCTTGAAGACGAGCGCGAATATTCCTTCTCGAAGCTGTATCTTTTGCGTAAGGCGTAAGGGGTTGTCTGCTGACTGGTGGCGCGGGCGTTGTTCATGGGGCGGCCGCAATGCGTCCGCCCCCGTGCAACGCCCCGATATTACCGCCCTCGCCGGCGCTCGATTGAAAAAAGGGGTCCGTTCACGGATTCCGCGTTGCCGCTGCCTGCTTGATGGCCCCCAGGATGGGCTTCAGGATCTCGATGCGCTGTCGCAGCAGGACGGCCAGCTCGCGCTCCGGCGCCGGGTCGCCCTGTCCTTTTTCAACCAGGCCCTGCGCACGGTCCTTGGCCTGCTCGGACTTTTCGCTCAAGTCCAGGATGGCCTGTTCGATGCGGGTCACCAGGCTCAACAGATTTTCCCGGCTCTCTTCCCTCAGCACCCGATCCAGGGAGCGGTTCTTGGCATCCAGCAGCACGCCGTTGCTCCAGCGCAGAACATCGTTGCGCGCGTAACCGCCGAGGTCCGGGGTATCGAGAAAGTCCGTCAAGGGAGGTTCGGCGTATGTCCGCACCACCACCTTGGATGGGATAGTATTGTCCAGCAGGACACTCAGGGAGGTGAGGGTGCGGGCAAGGCGCAGGTAGCCGCTTTGAGGACGCCAGACGCCTGAGGCCTCCCGGCGTGCCACGACCACGTGCTCCAGGGGCGGGGTCGAGCGTTTGGGGTAATCCTGATAGATGAGCGCGGTAAAGCCGTCGGCCTGGTCCTGGTTGGCGGAAAAGGTGGGGGCCAGGAAGCTCCAGTATCGCTTCCCGTCGATCGTGATCTCCTGCACGTTGGCCTTGCGAGCCTGGTAGTGCTCCATGAGCTTGGCCTGATCGGCCGTGCGCAATGTCTTTACGACGGCCTCGGCAAGGCAGGCCTGCTTATAATTCCATTCCTTTTTGGCGGCCTTTTTGTAGCTCTCCTCGCCGGTGAACGGGAGGAGTATATAATCCCGCGGCAGGTCCGAAATACCGAAGATCGGCACAAGGCCGAAGGGGCTCAGCACGCTCATCCACATGGCCTTGTCGAATTCAAAGGCCACCTTTCCGGCCGGTATGCGTTCACCCCGGTTATTGATGAGGCTGGTTTCCACGGCGTACTTGGTGCTGTCCTTGCCGGGTATGGGGATGGTCCCCACCGTGCAGAAGCCTGTCAGAAAGGCCGCGAGGCCCATCGATGAATCGGTTTTGGAATCGATCTTGACAGCCACCGGCACGCCGGTCCAGTCGTCCGTGAACAGGTTCGGGTAAAGCTCCTTGGACAGCTGAGCTATGGAATCGACCTGGCCTGGCTTGTCGCTCATGTTCACGATGCTGAAGCGCACGTCGCCCATGGCCAGGGTCTTGTCGCCCGAGGGCTTCAGGGTGCTGACATAACGCACCGATCCGCAGCCGCTTAAAGGTATGATCAGCAGTACCACCGCTATCCATCGCATGGTTGTCCGGGTTCTCATCAAAATGTATCTCCTTTACGCATGTACTTATTTCCTGAGCGCGGCTTCCTGCTTGAGGGCCGCCAGGATGGGCTTCAAAACCTCGATACGCTGGCGGTACAGGAGAGACAATTCGCGCTCCGGGTCCGGGTCGCCTTCGCCCTTTTCCATGATTCTTTGAGCACGGTCCTTGGCCTGTTCGGACTTCTCGCTCAAATCCAGGATCGACTGCTCGATGCGGGTGATCATGACCAGGAGACCGTCGCGGCTTTCCTCCCGCAGCACCTTTTCCAGGGAACGGTTCTTGGCATCCAGCAGCACACCGTTGCTCCAGCGCAGGATCGCGTTGCGATCGGAAACTCTCAGGTCCGGGGTATCGATGAAGTCCGCCAGGGGCGGCTCCGCGACGGCGCGTACTACGACCTTGGACGGCACGCCGTTTTCCATCAAAACGCTGGCCGCGGTCAAGCCGCGGGCCGTGCGCAGGTAAGCGCTTACCGGCCGCCAGCCACCGGAATCGTCCTGCCGGGCCACGACCACCTCTTCGGCCGGCTTCACCACGCGTTTGGGTATGTCCTGGTAGAGGAGCACCCTGAATTCAGCCGGCTTATCCTTGATGGCCGGGGTCATGGTGAGATAACTCCAGTAATGCTTTCCTTCTACAATGAGTTCCTGCTGATAGGCCTGGCGTTCCTGGTGGGCGGCTAAGAGCTTGGCCTGGTCGGCCGTGCGAAGTCCTTGAACCACGCTCTCCACGATGCAGTCCGCCGCGTAATTATAGATCTTGGTCGAGGCCTTGGCGAGATAATCGCCACCCATGGCATAGTAGTCGCGCGGCAGGTCAGATGGTCCGGGGGCCGGCAAGAGGCCAATGGGCAAGATCGAGCCCCACTCGGCATGTTCGATCTCGAACTGGGACTTCTTCTCGTACAGGCGCCCCCCCCTATGATCCGTCACAACGAAATCTACGGTGAACGTATAGGGGATCGTGCCCATGAACGGGATGATGCCCAGAGAAAAGCCCGTAATCATGGCGGCGATATTGTACCCCGAGCGATTGACCGCATCCGAGATCGTCACCTGAACCGGCAGAGCGGTCCAATCATCCGTGAAGACGTTCGGATAGAGCGCCTTGGACCTCTCATAGATCAACGCCGGTGAAGGCTGGGGCTGGGCTTTCTGGTCATTCTTCAGCGCGGGATACGTGAAGCTGGTCAGATTAAAGCGCGCCCTGTCAATCTGGAGATCCTTATCGCCTGTGGGTTTCAAGGTGCTGACATAGCGCACCGACCCGCAGCCGCTAAACATGACCGACAGGATCACCGCCATCCATACTACCGTTGACCGAATTTTCATCATGCGTCTCCTTTACGCTACTCTTTCCTCAGCACGGTTTCCTGTTTCATGGCCCCCAGGATGGGCTTCAAGATCTCGATGCGCTGGCGGTACAGGATCGCCAGTTCCCGGTCCGGCGCCGGGTCGCCCTGACCCTTTTCCACTTTTGTCTGCGCACGATCCTTGGCCTGCTCGGCCTGTTCGCTCACGTCCAGGATCGCCTTTTCGATACGCGTCACCAGGCTTAAAAGCTCCTCGCGGCTTTTCTCGCGCAAGACCCCGGGTAGCGAGCGGTTCTTGGCCTCCAGCAGCACACCGTTGTTCCAGCGCAGGTAGGCCGCGGCATCGCTGCCGAGCATGTCCGGGGTTTCGATGAAATCCTCGAGGGGCGGTTCCTCAATGGTGCGTACAACCGCCTTGTCAGGTAGGCCGTTTTCCAGCAGGACGCTCAGGGTCGTCAGCTTCTCAGCCCACCGCAGGTATCCGGCGATCGGCTGCCAGACACCGGCCTCATCCCTGCGGGCCACGGTCATCTGCGCAACAGGCTCAGTACCGCGTGTGGGATATTCCCGGTACAACAGAGCGGTGAAGAGACCGGCCCGCTCATGATTTCCGGGCAGGGTCGGGGCCAGGAAACACCAGTACTGCCTGCCGTCAATCGTGACCTCCTGCAGGCGCGACCGGCGAGCCCGATAGGCGTCGTCCAGCTTGGCGGGCTCGAGGGTGCGCAGGGTCCGGACCACGGCCTCCACGATGCAGTCGGCAGCGAAATGGGGGAACTTGGTCTTGGAGTATGCATCCTTGGTCAGAGGGATGAACAGCAGGACCGCGTCGCGCGGCAGGTCGGCCTGGCCCGGAACAGGGATGCAACCGAGGGGGCCAACGATGCTCGCCCATACCCCCTCTTCCAGGACGAATTTCATATCCTTGTCCGTCAGACTCTCGCCCAGCGCATCGCGCACATTGGTAGCTATGGTAAAGCTCAGTTTGGTCGCACCCGGGAAGGGTATGATCCCGGCCGAAAGCGCGGTCAAAAAGGATGCGACCATAACCGACGTATCATCATGGACAAGATCCGCCCTGACCATGAGCGGCAGACCGGTCCAGTCATCGCTGAACAGGTTGGGGTAAAGGGTCTTGGCCCGCGCCGCGATCAGACTCTGATCAATGCCTTTCATCCTGGCTTCAGCCGCAAGATCCTTTTTATCATAGGCGACGTTGAAATCGACCAGGCTGAAACGCGCAGCCCCAAAGCTGAGCTCCTTGTCGCCCGAAGGTTTCAGGGTGCTGGAATAGCGCACCGAGGCGCAGCCGCTTAAGGCCATGACAACCACGATAACCGCCAGCCATGGGACTAATTTTCGCATGAGGTTCATCATCGTCCTCGTTGATTTCTGTCTCATCTATCTATCGGCATGAGACGGTTTGATTCTTGATATGACGCATGGATCATGCCAATATCGAACACTGCAAGCATGGAAAATCCCCAAAAGGAGGCCAACGATGGATCAGAGATCGGATCGCGATATCGAGCAAGGCTATTCAACCGCGGAATTCGTTGCCAAGCTCAGGCGCCTGGCGGACGCCCTGGAGCAGGGGGAGCGTTTCAAGATCCAGATCTGCGGGGAACGCATCTCGGTGCCGGCCGATGCCGTATACACCATTGAACATGAGCGCGAGGAGGGACGGGAAGAGATCGAGTTCCAGATCAAATGGAGCAGTAAGTAACCATCTTTTGCTCCTTCCTGAATGTGCCCCCATCTGCCGAGACCGTCATGAACTTGATGGCCGTCAGACAGTAAATCCTTAAGCGTGAGCCTCAGCAGCGATTGAGCGGTTTGAAGCTCTCGCTCACGCCGCCCTTTGAGATTGGCAGTTTCAGGATACCTTCCTGGCAGAGCTGCCGGCCGCCGCGGCTGAAAACAAAATACTGGAAGGCCCAGCGGGTGAGCACGATCAGCCGGTTTTCGAAGTTGATCAGCAGAATGAGATGAATAAACAGCCAGAGGAGCCAGGCGAGAAATCCGCTGAAATGCCAGCGCCCGATAGCCGCCACCGCCTGATGCCGGCCGATGACCGACAAGGTCCCTTTATCGAAATAGGCAAAGGGCCTCGCCTCTCCTTGACCGGCCAGGCGTTTCCTGATCAAACGCGCCACATACCGCCCCTGCTGGGTGGCCGCGGGCGCCAGGCCCGGAAGAGGCCGGCCGTCCTTACCGCGCACATGGGCCATGTCGCCGATGACGAAAATTTCCGGATAGCCTTCCACGCTCAGGTCGGGCCTTACCATGAGGCGGCCTTGCCGGTCGGTTGGGAGGCCGGTTTTCTCCGCGAGCCTCTCTGCCAGGGGCGAGGCCTTGACCCCGCTCGACCAGACAATGGTCCTGGCCGGGATGGAGGTCCGGCCTGCCGGATGCGCATAGACCAAGCCTTCGGCATCGATGCTCACCACCCGGGCGCCGGTGAGCGTCCGCACACCCAGGCGGTCTAGCGCCCGGGCCGCCTTCACCGAAAGGTCCGGGGGATAGCCCGGCAGGATTCGATCCGCGGCCTCGATCAACAGCACCTGCGCATCCTCGGGACGGATGGTGCGGAACTCACCCTTCAAGCTGCTGCGGCATATCTCGGCGATCATGCCGGCGAGCTCGATGCCGGTCGAGCCGCTGCCGATCACGGTGAATGTCAGCCAGGCCTGCTTGAGCGCGGGGTCGCGCTCGCGCTCTGCCACCTCGAAGGCATAGAAGATCTTCTGCCGTATGGTCGATGCATCCTCCATGGTCTTCAGGCCAGGTGCAAAGGTCGACCAGCCGTCATGTCCATGATAGGCATTGACCATGCCCGCCGCAACGATCAGGTAATCGTAGTCAACCTCGCCGTCGGCCAGGATCACGCGCCGGCCCGCCGGATCGAAATCAACGGCCTCAGCCAGCAGGACCGAAACGTTCCTCTGCTTCTTGAGGATATGCCGTAAGGGCGTGGTGATCTCGGCCGGGCTTAAGAGGCCGGTGGCCACCTGGTACAAGAGCGGCTGGAAGAGATGGAAGTTGCGCTTGTCGATCACGGTGATCGCGATATCCGCGCCTGCGAGCGCACGGGCGGCGCATAGGCCACCAAACCCTCCGCCGATGATCACGACGTGCCGGGGCATGTCGGTATTCTACTCCAGATCCCAGGCCGTATCAAAACCGTCGCGGATGGCATGCGCGATGCGGCCGACCTCGTAGGCATCGCCGATGATGGCGAGTTTCGGGAAGTAGTGCATCAGCTCCTGGGCCAGGGCGTCGTTGCATTTCACGCCCACGGCCAGCACGACCTGGTCCGCCTGCCGCTCGATGCGTCCCTTGGTCTTCACGTGCTCCAACGCGATGCTGCCAGGCCTGATCTCAACCAGCTTATGCCCGGTAATGATGGTGGGGTTATAGGCCTTAAGGCGACTCATTACATCATCCACGCTCTGCGGCAGGGCATCCTGACCGACCTTGTCCAGCATTTCCACCACCAGGATCTGATTGCCGTCCTCGGCCAGCTTCTCGGCCGTCTCCAACCCGGTCAGGCCCGCGCCGATAACGGCTACGCGCTTGCCGCTTACCTTTACGCTGCCGTTTAGGATCTCGGTGCAGGTGGCGACATGCGGGAGGTCTACGCCTTCGATGCGCGGCCGTATGGCCACGCCGCCGGTGGCCACGATCACGGCATAGGGATTCAAGGCCTGGACGATCTCGCGGGTGGCCGTGGTATTGAAGCGGATCTCGGCCCCGTTCTTGCGGGCGGCATTCAAGAGGTCGGTGAAGCACCAGTTGATCTTTTCCTTCTTAGGCGGCTTGTTGGCCAACTGCAACTGGCCGCCCACCTCGGCGTTCTTTTCCAGGACAATGGGCTTGAACCCGCGCAGCCCGAGGACCTCGGCCGCGGAAAGGCCGGCCGGTCCGGCGCCGATCACGACCACGACGCGGCCTTCGCCGTCCTTCAGCGGTGTGGATGTCTCCTGTTCACGACCCAGACGCGGGTTGACGGCGCATGCCAGAGGCTCGCATTTCATCCCGTTGGCGATCAGGCTCTCGAAACACCACAGGCAGCTGATGCAGCGCTTGATATCGCCTTCGGCGCCCTGGCGGACCTTGTCGGCCCAGGCCGGGTCGGCCAGGAAGGGACGGCCCAAGCAGACGAAGTCCTGGATGCCGTCAGCCAACTGTGCCTCGGCCTGGGAGGCGCTCCGGATCAGGTTGGCGGCCAGGACCGGGATAGAGACGGCGGTCTTGACGGCCTGCGCCAGGTTCTTGCGCCAGCCCGGTTCATACGAGATCGGCTCGAGCCAGTAGTTCATGGTCTCATAATTGCCGGAAGAGACATCGATGGCGTCGATGCCGGCCTGCTCCAGGCGCCGTGCGATCTCAACACCCTCATCCAGTTCTAAACCCTGGCCCGACAACCCTATGCAGCGGTAGTATTCATCCACGGACAGGCGCACCATGATGGGAAAATCAGGACCGCACTCGGTGCGGATACCGCGGATGATGTTCAACAGAAAGCGCATGCGGTTCTCGAGCGAGCCGCCGTATTCATCGGTTCTCCGGTTGGTGTGCGGGCTTAAGAACTGCTGGATGAGATAACCGTGCGCGGCATGCAACTCCACGCCGTCGGCCCCGGAGAGATGAACGCGCTTGGCCGCCGCGATAAAATCGCGCTCCAGTCGCTTGATCTCGAAGTGCTTAAGCGCGCGCGTGCGCTGGTTTTCATGTGTGCACATCACGGCCGATGGCCCGACCACGGGCAGGGTCAGTCCCAATTGTCCCATCTTCGGGGCCAACGGCGCCAGAATGGACCCCAATTTGATAAAAAGGTTCCAATACCCGGGCCAGAACCGGCCGAGCAGCGCGTTTAACCGCCAGATCCCGATCATGATCCCCATGTTCTGGCGGCCCGGATGATGCAGCTGGCAGAAGACCTTGGTGCCGTGTGCGTGTACGCGCTCGACCATGCGGCCATAGGGCTCGATATGGCGGTCGTGGCTCATGGCCAGCTGCCGGGGCAGGGCCGCGCCGTGCAATTCATTGACGCGCGCGATGCCGGTGATGAGCAGACCCAGTCCGTTCCTGGCGCGCTCTTCATAATAGGCGATCAATTGTTCGGAAGGCGTGCCGTCGAAATTGGACATGCCGACTTCCATGGGTGGCATGACGATGCGGTTGCGTATGGTTACCTTGCCGATCTTACCTTCGGAAAACAAAAGCGGGTAGTTCATATCGTCTCCTGGATAGAGTTTCATTTCATCTACCGGTGTATCACCGGAGGAGATACTATGCTAACATGGCTCGGTAAAGAATCAAGCGGGAAAGTTGAGGGAACGCCAGATGCCGAAAACGTCCAAGACCAAAACGCCAAGACTGCGGGATGGAAAACAGACCTTCCTGACCGTCACGGCCGCCACCGACCTCTGTACGTTCCTCTGCGGTCACCTGCCGGAAATGAGGCGCAAGTCTGTATTATCGCTCTTGAAGCATCGCCAGGTAAAGGTGGACCGGAATGTGGTCACGCAGTATAATCATGGTCTGAAACCCGGAGAGCGGGTGAGCATAACCTGGACCAAGGTGCTGCAGGATCGCGGATTACAGGGCCTGAAGATCGTATTCGAGGACCCCTTTCTGATCGTGGTCGACAAGCCGCCGGGGCTGCTCTCGATCGCCACGGACAAGGAGAAGGAGCGCACCGCCTACCGCATCTTGAGCGATCAGCTCAAAACTATCGACCCGCGCCAGCGCATCTTCATCGTCCATCGCCTTGACCGCGAGGTATCCGGTTTGATGCTCTTTGCCAAGAGCAGGGAGATCCAGCAACTGCTCCAGAAGTCCTGGGACAAGGAGTCGGTTGATCGCATCTATGTCGCGGTGGTTGAGGGCTATGTCACCCAGACCCAGGGAACAATCACTTCCTGGCTCAAGGAGAACCAGGCCCGCCGCGTTTTCTCCAGCCCCACGCCGCATGACGGTCAAAAGGCCGTGACCCACTACAGCGTGCTCAAGCATTCGCCGCGGTTCTCGCTTTTGGAGATACGACTGGAGACCGGCCGTAAAAACCAGATCCGTGTCCATATGCAGGAAATGGGTCATCCGGTGGCGGGCGATAAAAAATATGGCGCCACCGTCAGCGGCATGAAACGTATAGGGCTGCACGCCCGGCTGTTGGGTTTCCGGCATCCGGTAACGGCAGAGGACTTGAGCTTCGAGACCCCTGTACCCCCGGCATTTCTGCGCCTGTGCTCTTGATAATCCCACGGACGGAGAGCGATTGTTATCGCCCAGCCTCTTTTCAGATCACCGAGGGCATGCTTTCGTAATGGTTCCGGCGCATATCGTCCGGCAAGGCCAGGAAACGCTCGATCACGGACAGCATCGCCGTCTTCTGATCGTTCAGCCTGCCGTGGACCTGGATGTAGTTGTTGGCGTGGTCGCAGGTGAAGGTGGTGTCCTGGGCATCCAGGTCTTTTAAAATGTCGCGCAGCTCGATGATTGTTCCTTCCGGGGTCTGGGGGATGAACTCTCCCGCGGCGATCTTTTCACCCAGGCGTGAGGCCGGGTGCGTCCAGAGTCGGCGCACGCGAACAAAATGAGGTTTTACCGCGTTGATGACCTGAACCGATCCGGCCACATGTTCCTGCCATAAAGCCTGCCCCCCAAGACCCAGCAGGAGGTAGTAACTCAATTCCATGCCGGAGTCCTTGACACGGGCGCCGGCTTCGATCAGCTGGTTCTGGCTGGTGCCCTTTTTCTGCAGCCTGAGCACGGCGTCCGAACCGCTTTCCATGCCCACGTGGAGGCGGTCCAGACCGGCGGTGTGGATGGCGGCAAGTTCTTCCCGTGTCTTTTTCCAGACGCTCGAGGCGCGGCCGTAGGCCGTCACACGGTTGAGGCGGGGGAATTGGGCACGCAGCGTAGTCAGGATCCCGACCAGGAAGTCCGCAGGCAGGGCCAGCGGATTAGCGTCTCCCAGGAAGGCGGTTTCGAAACAGTCGCCGTGGAGCGCTTTGAGCGCCTGGATATCCGCCTTGACTTCGTCCAGGGTGCGCAGCGAATGCGCACAACCGAAAAGGTCGTAGATGCCGCAGAAGAGACACCGGTTCCAATCGCAGCCGCGGATAACCCTGATGAGCAGGCTCTTGGCCTCGCTGGGGGGTCTGATGACCAGTTGTTCGGGCATGTGCATAGCTCTTCTATAGGATCGTTGTCGATCAAAATCAAAACCAAAAATGGTTTCACGTGTTCAGTTTTTAGATTTCAGTTTTCAGAACGATATGCTAAAGGCTCTGAACTGGGATTGTTGCAGTTGGTTCAACTAAACACACAAAACTGAACACGCAACACTATAACGTTATGAATATTACACTCACCCCGATCGGTATCCTGCATTGCCCCATCCAAGAGCCCAAGGATGCACCCAACTTCTATTCCGTCTCGGACATATCCGGCACCATAGAGATCTATGAGCCCTTCATCCAGGGGCTGGACGGACTCGAAGAGTATGAATATATCGTGGCGCTCTTCCATTTTCATCGCTCGCAAGGCTATGAACTCTTGCAGAAGCGTAAAGGCACCGGACCGCTCAAGGGCGTATTCAGCCTGTGTTCGCCCAACCGGCCCAACCCCATCGGCATGTCCATCCTGAAGCTTACGGGAATCGAGCAGGGCCTGCTGACGGTAGAACATGTGGATATGGTGGACGGCACACCCATCATCGATATCAAGCCCTACAAGCCGCAGGAGAACCCATGAAATAATGATTATCAGCCGATATGGTGATTTCAGGCTTGATGGAGACTATTCGACAAAAGGATGCAGTATATGGCGCAGAGTACGGACGGAGCTGAGAGAAGACGGCATAAACGCAAGCGCATCGAGCTGATGGCCCTGATAAAGGTCGGCATCATCCATCAGGGGCGAGGTCATACCAAGGACATCAGCCTCAATGGGATCTGGGTTGAGAACCGCACCATCTTCGCTCACATGCGACCCAACCGGATCCCCGAGCTCATCAATACGCAGATCAAGATCTCCTTCCCGCAGGAAAGCCTGACCGTCATGGGCAAGATCGTGCGCATCGATCATGCCAAAGGCGATATCGCCCTTGAGGTCGTGCAGACGACCAACGATGAGACCTGGAAAAAGATCTGCGGCGAGGAGAGTTAAGCCTTAAACCTCATTCCCGCCCGGAAATATCCGACCACGGGAGGGCACCGACGCGCAGACAGCGTATCGGTTTTACAGTCAGATCCGCCAGGGTGGACGGCGCCCCGCCCGGGGTAGTACCGCCATCGAGGATGGCATCGATTTCCAGCCCCTGTCCCTGAACCCCGGGGGCAGTCCTGGCGGGAGGGTGGCCGGCAAAATTAGCCGACGTGGAGGTGATGGGACCCAATGCACGGCAAAGCGCAGCGGCCATGGCGTTTGGTGAGACCCGGAGCGCCACCTTGCCATCGACACAAAGCAGCGCATGAAGGCCCGGCCGCGCCTGAAGAAGCGCGCTTAACGGGCCGGGCCAGAATTGCTCCAGCAGGGCCTGCTGTCGCTTGCCGATCCGAGCCACGGTCTTGGCCATGATCATGTCAGCCACCAGCACGATCATGCCTTTGGCGCCCTCCCGCCCTTTGATGCTAATGATGCGCTCAAGGGCATCGTGATCGCCGATACGCGCGCCCAAACCGTAGAAGGTCTCGGTCGGGTAGGCGAATACGGCATCGCTGCGCCGGGCGACGTACGCTATGATCTGGGCTGGGTCGCTGGTGATGAGCATGGGATTAAGCTCAGACCTTTTCCACCTCGCGGTCGGCGGCCAGCACGGCCTGCCGTTGGCTTTCGCGGTAGCTGGTCAGCTTTTTTTGCAGACCCTCGTC
>JAKQBR010000278.1 GCA_029574005.1 Deltaproteobacteria bacterium
AATGCCTGGCAGGCCATGCCGTGCGGCGGCGACCTGTATGTCTCGCTCGAAAACGCCGAGCTCGATGTCGATCAGGTGGCCCCCCACAACCTCAGGCCCGGAAGATACGTGGTGCTGACGATTACCGATACCGGAGTGGGCATGGATGATGCCACGCGGGCGCGCATCTTCGAGCCGTTCTTCACCACCAAGGAGCTCGGCCGCGGCACCGGTCTGGGGCTGGCTTCCGTCTACGGCATCATCCGCAACCACGGCGGCTTCATCCTGGTCGAGAGCGAACCGGGCATCGGCACGACCTTCAAGATCCATCTTCCGGCCTCGCTCATGCCCAGCGAGAGTGAATCCCGGTCGGAAACCGAGGTCCGGACCGGGCTGGAGACCATCCTTTTGATCGATGACGAGGAGATGATCCTCACGGTCGGATCGGAAATGCTCACGGCCCTGGGCTACAAGGTCCTGACCGCCGCCGGAGGCAGAACCGGTCTGGACATCTATGATCGCTACAAGGATGAGATCGACCTGGTCATCCTCGACATGGTCATGCCCGACCTGGGAGGCAGGGAGACCTTCGAGGCGCTCAAGCGCCGCAATGGCTCGATCAGGGTCATGCTTTCCAGCGGATATAGCCTCGACGGCCTGGCCAAGGAGATCATGCAGGGCGGATGCAAGGGATTTATCCAGAAGCCGTTCAGCCTGGCGGAGCTGTCCCGCAAGATCAGAGAGGTCCTGGAAGAGAAATGATCTCAGGGAGGGACGCTATCGTGTGGTGATGACGACCACGCCTCTCTCGCCGCCGTGATTGAGGTCTTTGGAACCGAATACGATGGATGGGTGAGGAGCCGTCAACATTCGAAGATTGTGACCGAGCTTTCGAAACGTGGCGGACATCCCCGCGGGGGTGTCTCAGGCGGAGGTGAGATGGTCGCGCACGTCATCCATGTCCAAGGGCCTTGACTTGGCATCATCCACAAAGAGCTTGAGCGCCTTGTTCGGGCAATCGTCCACGCACAGTCCGCACCCCAGGCAGGCAGCGGCATCGTAGGTCCGTGCTTCATCCATGACCCGGACGGCCCCGAAATGGCAACTTGACGCACAAATCCCACAGAGCTTGCACTGTTCGGCCGCGCACGTGACCGAGTAGCCCGACTCGATGCTCTGGGAGAGGTCCGGCCTGATATGACGGGTTATGCTCGATGCCTTGAGACTTACACAGGTGTCGGGATGGCAGTTGCAGATCACCCCGGTGCTGCCGCCCGTGGCCACCTTGAAGAAGGCCTGGGTGATGTGCCCCTGTTTTCTCAAGCGTTTGATGAGATCGAGCGCCTCGGCCTGCGTGATCTTGCGCGCGTGGTACTTTGCGCCGTGGTCCAGCCAGAAGCCCGCCACGCCTTTGCCCACGGCCAGACAGGAATTGATGGTCTCGGGCGCGGCGCCGTAGGACAGCTTGCAGGGGCAGTCCATGACCGCGATGCAGGCCGGTTCCTGGAACAGGATCTTGTAGGCGTACTTGCGGGGGATGATGCGCTTGTTGGCGCTGGAGACGGCGCTGATGTCTTCATCCAGGGCGAAGATCTTCTCGGCATCCTCCAGGGACATGACCTTGCCGTGGTAGCGGTTGAAGGCCATATCGCCCACGTACTGCAGGGGCTTGATCCAGGTCAGGCGCTTCAGCGGGACGAGAAACAGCTGAACGATCTTTACATAGGGGTAATAGAATGCGAAGTAGATGTAGTTGTGAGCTGCGCGGTCGATCCTCCAGCCGTGTTTCTTGAGCATGATGCGGGTCGATTCTTTCATGGCACCTCCTCTTGTGCGCGCGCTGTTTCACCGTTCAGGTAGGTTGGCCACCCCCACGGTGAGGGCGCAAGATACGATTTCAAATGTAACCCTGGGGGGAGGAAACACAGATACCTCCCCCCGGGCAGGGGCCGTGCTACTTGGCGCCCTTGAAGGTCGTGGCGTTCAGATGCTTGCTGAGCCGCTTCCCGAGCGTGACCGCGGTCCAGACGACGGGCAGGCCCATGGAGCGGTGCACGACGCTCGCATCGCAGCAGTACAGGTTCTTGATGCGCGTCTCTAGGTTGGAATCGAGTACGGTGCCGACCGGGCAGGTCCCGCAGGGATGCGCCCCGATCGGCGGGCAGACATAGATCGAGCTCTCATTGGCGCCCATCCTGCGCAGGATCTTCTTGGCCTTTTCGGTCCCCATGTCAAGACGCTGCCGGTCACGTTTGCTGATGGGCTTGGAGAAGCCGAAGAAGCGCTTCTCCGGGTAGATTTCGCCGCCCATTTCATCCTGGATCTTGATCATGATCCAGCTCATCTTCATGTTATCCTTGAAGTGCCACCAGTTGCGGGGCTTGTCCATGGCCAGTTCCAGGGCGAAAGAGGCCCAGTTGGGACCGGTCTCGGTCATGATGAAGCCGTTGTCGTAGTCTTCAAGGGTCCCGACCGCCATGGGGTTGGACCTGATGCTGCTCGTGCCGGGGGCGACGCCGCCCACGAAGACCAGGGCGTCGATGGCGAACTGCCGGCCGGCTTCCTGAATGCCAGCTTTCCTGAGGATGCCGACATTGGATACGCCCGTCGCAAGCACCACCACCTTGGCGTAGGCCTTGATCTCTCTGCCGAGCCTGGTCCCGCGGACGCCGATCACCTTGCCGTTTTCCACGATGACGTCGGTGACCTTGGTGTAGAGCATGATATCGGCGTTGTTGCGCAAGGCCTCATCGCAAAAGACGCGTGAGGTCCACTTGGCCCGACGGGCGCAGCCGAGCATGCAGTCGGAGCAGCCGGGGATGCACTTGCCGGCGTCGATCATCTTGGGCATCTTGGTCCAGTTGAAGCCGCATTCTTGGGCCGCCTCCAGCATGCGCAGGTTGTCCTTGCCCACCAGGACATCGGGCAGCTCATCGGCCCAGATGTCTTTTTTGGCCTCTTCGATCTCGCCGTTGAACGTGATGCCCACCTCGGCAAAGAGCTTCACCGGCGGTGGTCCGGCAACGCCGCAGGTCAGGTTGGATGCGCCGCCGTAGACATTGGGGATGGCAACGGCCGTCATCTCCTTGCTGAAGTTCATCCCCAGGTTGTTCATCATCAGGGCCCAGCCCAGCGTATTCTGCTGGATCCAGTGCTGCTCGGCTCCGCGTTCCAGCATCAGGACCTTCCTGCCCTTGAGCGCCATCTCGCGCGCAACCGTACCACCGCCGGGGCCGGTGCCGACCACGATGACGTCATACTCCAGGTTGGGATCGTATTTCTGCTCCAGTAACAGTTCCTTGATCATCTTCTTCTCCTTCTCAGTTGTCGGTGACGCTCTCGATCATGATGCGCATCGATTTCTGCAGGGATGGATGCCCATGATCATATCTTCTTAGTCCTGTACTATTTTTCATTGGCGATCATCAGCTTGGACATGCGGTCCGAATGCGCCATGATGAAGAAATGGGGTCCGCAGCAGGGCGCGATCGGAAAGATGGATGCGTCGCAGATATAGAGGCCCGGATAGTTGAAGACCTCGCACTTATGGTCGATGACCCCTTCCTTGATGCCCTCGGCCATGGCGCAGCCGCCCGTGGGATGGACCGCGCCGATTCCCTTCCAGGCCCCGGTGCGCTCGATCTTGGCCAGCTTCCTCTGACGCTCCTCTTCGCTGATGGGTTTGCCGATGGCGTCCACCTCCATGGCGATCTTCTTCTGCGCGATATTGGCCCGACGGTGGCAATCCTGCGAGGGATAGTAGATGTCCACCACCTCGCCGGCCGGGAAGATGCGTCCGATGGGCTCTTCGCGCGAAAGGGACAGGAATGGCATGATCTTGCCGGTTAGCAGGTTCAGCGGTCCGAGCCAGGTCAGGGCGGAAGAGGAGCAGGCAAACTGATGGAAATCGAACTCGTACTTGTCCGAAGCGATCTCGTGATAGCGGAACAGACAGGGGTTCTTGCCGTGCTCGAGCTTGGCGTTGGGCACGTACTTGAGCCCGATGCGGTCGCCGTTGAAGCCCCACTTGTAGCCCAGCCTGTCGCTGATCTTGGACAGCCCGTCGACCGTGTTGGCGCGGGAGGCGAAGAGGAGTCTGCAGGTATTCAGGGCGCCCGCGCCCACCACTACCTTGGCGGCGCTGAGAGTCTGCTTGGAGCCGTTGCTCAGGTTCGTGTAGTCCACGAGGTATCCGGCCTTGGCCTTCCTGATGCCGGTGACTTCGGCCAGGTCGCGGATCTCGCCCCCGTGCTTGAGCACCAGCTGCAGGTAGGTGATGTCCATGCTGTTCTTGGAGCCCCGGTTGTCGCCCGTAAGCTCGTTGCCGCTGTAATCGTTGTTCTTCTGCCGGCAGCCGAAGGCGTTGACGCGTTCCTCGTCCTTGTCCGGACCACTGCCCCACCAGATGCTGGCATCCTGGGGGTGGGCCGTGATGCCGGGGATGCGCTCGCAGGACTTGTCGATGGCGTCCATGTACCAGGTGTTCTTTACGGCGTGCGCCGGCTCCACCACCTTGGCGACATTGTCGAAGTGCTTGGCCATCGCTTCCTTGGTGATCTCTTTGGGGTAATGGTCGTAGATGTCGCGGGGCGGCTTGTCCAGGAAGCCGCCGATGACCAGCGATGCGCCGCCCACGCCGCAGGGGATCAGGATGATGTAGCCGTTGACGATATAGGCCTCCAGGAGGCCCGCCTTTTTGTTGATGTTGATGTATTTCTTGATGTGCGGGGAGCTCCATCCTAGGCCGCGCAGGTGCTTGGCGAGCTCGATCAATCCCTCGGGATAGGGTTGCTTGCCCTGCAGGGAACCCCACCAGGTGCCGCGTTCCAGAACACATACCTTTGCGCCGGCTTGGGCCAGATTGCCCGCCGCCGGCGCGGCACCGCAACCGCTGCCGATGAATACGACATCAAAATCATACCTTCCCATTGGTCCGCCCTCCTTCCTTGAGATGCCTAGTTCGCCTTGCTGTTGAGCAGGTACCCGAAGGGTACGGCCCAGAGATCGCCTGCGATAAAGGCCGCATAGCCAGCGATCAACGCCCATGATGAACGCACATCCAGTTCGCGCCTCCTGATGAGTCCTCCCACCACAAAGATGAACCAGGCCATCTTATAGGTGAACTGGAGCAGCAGGATGGGGGCGAACTTCTTGGGGTTCTTCAAGCCCAGGATCGAGAGCAGGCCGAACGCGAAATACGCGGAGCCGCTGATGCCGAAGATGATGTCGTCCTGCTTTTTCCACATGAAGAGCTTCTCCGTAAAGCGCGGGAACAACATGATGGCCAGCCCTAACGACGTGGCGGCAAGGGCCGTGAACCAGTACTGAAACCGCAGACCCCTCATCTTGAAATCACTGAACGGTGCCGACATACTATATTCCTCCTTATTGTGTCAGTTTAATTGCAAATTGCAACTTATGTGCCATGCGGAGCCGCAAGGCCGCCTATCGTCAAGAATGCGGGTGCGGGCGCGTTCGGCCGGGGAAGCTCGGCTCTGGCTGGATGTGGCGCCTGAGGCTCCGGCGCGTACCAAAGTGGAACAGTGTTCCGGAATGGAACGGCGCCTATGCCATATCAGGACGCGGGATGTGCAAACGATATTTCTTCAGCTTGCGATACAGCGTGGTACGCCCGATGCCCAGCCGGCGGCACGCCTCGGTTACATTGCCCCGGCTCTCGGTAAGCACGCGCATGATGGTCTCGCGTTCCACTTGGGGCAGGCGGGCAATCGTCTGGTGAGTTGTTGCCGCATCCCGCGGACGGGTCTTGTCGGACCTGTCCGGGTCGGCGGGAAAATCCGCACGTGTCAGCAGAGGACCGCGCGCCAGGTTTACGGCGCGTTCGACCCAGTTCCTCAGTTCGCGCACGTTGCCTCTCCACTCCCGGTCCTTGAGAAAAGCCAGGGCGTCGGGGGTGATGCCCTGGATATGCCTGCCCAGATTTCGGCCCACGAGCTGGATGAAGAGCTGGGTGAGCAGCTCGATATCGCCCGGGCGTTCACGCAGAGGCGGGATAGTGATTTCCAGGACATTGAGGCGGTAGTACAAGTCGCTGCGGAAGGTGCCGGCACCGACCTCTTCAAGCAGGTCCTTGTTGGTGGCCACGATGATGCGCGCGTCAAGCGGTATATAGCGCGAGCCACCCAGGCGCAGGAACTCTTTTTCCTCCAGCACGCGCAGCAGCTTGGCCTGCATGGAGATGCTCATGCCGTTGACCTCGTCCAGGAACAGGGTGCCGCCTTCAGCCAGCTCAAGCTTGCCGCACCTGCCACCCTTGACCGCGCCCGTGAAGGTCCCCGACTCGTAGCCGAAAAGTTCGCTCTCGATCAGATCATGAGGGATGGCCGCGCAATTCAGGGCGAAGAAAGGCCCCTCGGAGCGCTCGCTTGCATTGTGGATGGCCTGGGCCAGCATCTCCTTGCCCGTGCCGGATTCGCCGTAGATCAGCACCGTCGAAGGGCTCCTGGCGATGACGCGCGCGAGATTGATCACCTCCCGTATTTGAGGGCTGCTGCCCCTGATATCTTCAAAGGTATACCGGGCCTGTGATCCAGCGATCCTGCCGACCAGCTTCTCGATGGCTTGAACCTCGCGCAGATGCAGGACATTGCCGATGAAGCTTCCATTCTGATCCAGGATGGACTTGACACTCACCATGCAGCGCGGCGTGCCTGTGAATTCCTGGAGGAAGAGCTCCGCTTCATGGAGCTCCCGCGTCTGCTCCAGGGCTGAGATGATCTCGCCGTGTTTGAATAATTCACGGAGATCCCGCCCGGCGACCTCGGCAAGGGTATGTCCGATGATGCGTTCGGCAACCGGGTTGATATGGGTGATACGGTGCTCACGGTCCAGGATAATGAGACCCGAGGACATCATTCCCATGGCCGCCTTGAGGTGTTCGCCGGCGATGTGGGAGTATGAACTCTTTTTCAGGCCCAGTTGGCTCTCGATGGCATGGGCGACCGTTGTGACGATGGCCAGCGCATGCGGCAGCTTCTCCTGCATGCCGTCCGGCCCGGTAATGGTCAGACAGCCGATGATGCGGCCGTTCTCGTCGTGGATCGGCGCTGCGGCGCAGGTGGCGATGTGGTTGGATTCAAGATATTGCTCTCCCGGCAGCATCTGGAACGGTTTGTTCTCGTGCAAGGCTATGACCACCGAGGTCGTGCCGGTGTAGCGCTCGTTCAGGCTGCTGCCCACAACGGCGTTCTTTATCTGGCAGAACTCCCAGCTCAACCCCTCGCCCATGGCGTCGAGGATGAATCCGTCGTGGTCGGTGAGGAAGCTTACCCCGTCCAGATTCCTGATCAGCTCGAAAATGCCCATGAGAAAGGGGCGCGCCGTTGAGATGAGCCCCGCGTTTTGCTTCAGGATGCGCTCCTTCTCGCGCTCGGAGAAGCGGGCCGTGATCATCTGGGTGTAGGGATCGAGTCCCAGCCCCCGGCAGCGCCGCCACGATGCCAGGACCTCTTCCCGGATCGCCCCCGGAGGAACCGTACCGGTGGCGATGAACTGCTCCCAGGCCACCTGGATATCCTTCTTCATCGGCGCCGGGGCGAGAATCCGCTCCATCTTCTGATCCCGCGCATTTCCATGATGCGGATAATCTAGCATAAGTGGATGGCCAACACAAACAGGCTGTTTCGTGTGTGTCGCCGAACCCGTAGACCTAAAAGCCGTCGGCTCGCGCTGTGATATACCTCAGAAGCTGTACTTGAGTCTCAAGAAGATCTCGTCGTTGTCCCTGAACTGGCCCAGGAGCGAATTGGGGTCCTTGCCCGCGATCACGGCCGCGCCCAGGGTCCCTTTGACGGCATCCGTGATGCCGTAGACAAGCGACGGCTGAAACAGGTAATGTTTGAAGGTATAGTCATAGGCCCCGGCCAGGCTCAGCTCCAGCGTGTTCTGGAGGAAGAACTGCTTGTAGGCCAGCGAGAGCATGGTGTCGTAGCCGTTGTCGATGAAGAAGATGGGCTTGGTCTCGTCGTAATCGAGGACGCGCTCCTCGATGATCTGCAGGGAGATGGTGGCGTCGCCGCGCACGTAATCGACGCCCAGACCGTATTTGAGCGAGTCATACGTAAGCGTGATGGGCGGGGATAGGGAGAACGTCTGGCGTCTTTTTCCCGTGGCGTAGTAGGTGCTCAGGAAGTCCTCCATGATCTGCTGCTGCAACCTGGTGGTCATCACCTCGGCGTAGATGCTGTCGATCGTGCGGACATAGTATTTGTCCTTGAAGTAGGCCCCTTCACCCCGGATGGTGAAGCCGCCCAAAGTGGTGGAGAAGTCTGCCCCGAAGACATGCAGGCGGTTGAGTTCCGGCTTGGCCTTCACCTTGGCCTGGATCTCGGTCAGGAGGGCATCGGGATCGATCAGTTCGATCGTGAGCTCGGTCGGTATCGTCATGACGGGCAGCATGTCATAACCGGTGAAATAACTGGCCGAGAGCTCCCAGCCGGCAAGCGACTTGGACAGGCGCACCCCGGCCTCCGAGTTCTTCAGGCTCAAGGCCGGCAGGTCGATCTCGGCGTACTCCGCCTCGACCGGGACGGCCCCGAACGACGTGTTGGTTTCGATCGCGCTGGGCACGATGAAGATGGGCGGGAACCAGCGTTCATCGGGCCGGCTCAGACGGTAGGGGACATAGCGCGGGATCCAGGCGAGCTCGCAATTGACGATGTCCGTGTAGATGTTGGCCTTGACGGCCGGGGCCCCGATCTTGCGGTCGTTCTCCTCCTTGAGCACCGGGTCGGTCATGTCCTCGGTGTTGAGGTTGTCGGTCGGGTTGATCTCGTCCAGGCGTCCCCAGGCGAACTTCAGGATGCCGATGCGGAAATCCACGTTGCCGGTAAAGAGGTCGACATAGGCCTCGTCGAGGGTGACAAAGGGGTTTCGATTCTGGTAAATATCGTTCAGCGAGGTGAGGTATTTCCCGCTGTCAGCTTCGCTGATCTTGCCGTCATAGCCGCCCTTGAGCGTGATCTTGAAGGCCCCCCAGCGGGCGAAATCCGACTTGGCCGACAGTGAGAATAGGGCGGACGGGTCCTCCTCCGGGGTGTCATCGTCCAGGGCGTAGACGCCCAGGCCTTCCAGATAGCCGCTTACGCCCAGCTCCTTGGATCCCAGGTTGTAGCTCACGGGAAAGGCCTGGACGGGCAGGAACAGACATGCCCAGAGGAGGATCAGCCGCTTCACGTCCTATTTGCCCCGCTGCATGTAGCGCTGGGTGAAGATGTCGTCGGACAGCCCGGTGTCGTACTGGATGTTGTTCAGGTCCAGGATGGTGGCCCGGCCGTTCTGCGCGTTCTTCATCTCGATATGGGTCGGGGTGTTGATCCCCTTGATGGTGACGATCTTGCCCATGGTGCCCTCCTTCAGGAAGGCCCCCTTGGTGTCATAGAACTGCATCTTGGCCGGCACGAAGTTGTCCTTGCGGATCCACGTGATGACCTTGCCGTAGAACTCGACCTCCTTCGGAATGGACTCGATCACGTAGCAGGCCTGGCCGTCCACGGCCTCTTCCCTGATGAGCTTGTAGGTGTTCTTGTCCAGGTTGCGCGCGCCCATGTCGTAGAAGCTGAACTCGGTGCCCATGAAGCTGTCGCCCTTACTGGAGCTGGTCACCTGGCGCACGCGCTGCAGGGCCGGGAGATAGAGCCATTGCTGATCGTCCTTGTTCTCGTTGCTCCAGACCAGGAACGAGGTGCCCTTGACATCGGCCGGCGATTCGAAAACCAGCAGGGCCTTCTTGGCGCCGTCGGGGTAATTCTTGCCATAGGACAGGAGCTTGCGTTCGCGTTTGTTGCCGCGCTTGTCGATCAAGGTCATGACCATCTCGTTCCTGCTGTCCTTGGCCTGGTCCATGAGGTTCTCGGATTTCTTGACGATCTGGTAGGCCGTCAATGACTCGGCCGCCGCCGGCGAGGCCGCAAAACAGAAGAGAACCATGAAACACAACGGATATGCCCATCTTGCCATTTTCATATATCCTCCCTTTGTGGCGTTGGTATGGTATCGGCTTTCTGAGAATCTTCAAGGCAGCGCTCGGCCGGGATGCGGGGGTGGAACCTGGCGATGAATGCAGGCAGCACGGTCAGCGCGGCCGTGGAGCTCGTGATCATCACCAGAGCGGTCAGGTAGCCGCTCTGGACGACCGGGACGAAGTTGGACAGCACCAGCACGATAAAGCCGGCGGCCACGGCCAGGGCATTGTACATGATGGCCCGGCCCGAGGTGTGGATCGCGGTCGTGATGGCCTGGTCGATATCGCAGCCGACCCCGAGCTCGTGGCGGTAGCGGGAAAGGAAGTGGATGGAGTAGTCGATGCCGACCCCGACCGAGATGCTGGCGATCATGGCCGTGGCGGCATTGAGCGTGATCCCCGCAAAGCCCATGAGACCGAAGTTGATCAGGATGGGGATGAAGAGCGGCAGGATGCTGAACAGCCCCAGCTTGGCGGACTTGAAGATCGGCATGGTGACGAAGATGACGAGGACGAGTGCCAGCACGAAGCTCGAGATCTGACCGGTGATCACGATGCGGTTGAACTCGCGCGTGATGGCCGAGATCCCGGTGGCGAAGGCCTGCCTGCCTCCGGCGGCGAGCTCCCGCCGGTTGAACTCGTCGATCTGGAGGATGACCCGCTCCGCCAGGGCGCTGGCCTGGGATTTGATGATCAGGAGGATCTGCGCTTTGCTGAAGTCGTGGTTGACGAAGCGCTCGATCTCGTCGCCGCCGGAGAAGGAGTAGAGCAGCAGGTACTGAGCGACCAGTTCGCGCGATTCCGGGATGGTGTAGGAGCGCGGGTCGTCGTCGTGCATGACCTGGTTCATGCGCTTGATCAGGTCTACGATGGATATCACCTTGCCGACCTCGGGTATGGACTTGAGGCTCTGCCCCAGGGCGTCGATCTTGCGCAGCACCTCGGGGTCCTTGATGTCGTCGGGCCCTGAACCGTTCAGCACCACGTTGAACATGGAGGTGCCCGCGAACGTGGCGTTGAGATAGTCGTCCGCCACCCGGATGGGGCTCCCCGGTTTGAAGGTCTTGATCGGGTCCATGTCGCTCTTGATCATGAGCGTGCCGCCGATCGAGACCGCCAGGATGATCAGGCTTACGATGATGACGCCCGAGCTGTGCCGCAGAGACAGGGCCGAGAAAAGCCTCAACACCGGGCCGATCACGTCGCGGCGGGTGTGGTGCCTGGGGATGTACTCCCTGCCCAGGCCGTCCAGGATGGAGAGCACGGCCGGGATGAAGGTGAGCGAGATGATCAGGGCCGCCATGACCCCGAAGGATGCCAGGTAGCCCAGCTGCTTGATCGGGACCACGTCGGTGGTGGCCAGGGAGGCGAATCCGCCCATGGTGGTCAGGCCGGCCATGATGACCGGCAGGCTCACGCGCGCCGTGGCGCCGATAATGCCCTCCTTGCCGCGTTTGCCGGCCTCGGCATCGGAGAAGACGTTTTCCAGCACATGGATGCCGTAGGCGATGCCGACCGCGATCGTCATGACCGGTAGGGAGACGGTTACCTGGGTCAGAGGCCATTTCAGGACCGCGAGCAGGGCGAGGGTCCAGGTGGTCGATATCGCCACGGTAAGCAGCGGCAGCACGACCCCGCGGATCGTGCGGAAGAACAGGAACAGCGTGGCGATGACCACGAGGTTGACGATGGGGATGAAGACGCGCATGTCGCGGATCATGTAGTCGCCCATGAGGGAGTTGACGACAGGCACGCCCGATATGAAGATCCGGTTGCGGCCCTGATCGAGCTTCTGCGTCTTATCGACGATGGCCAGGAGGTCGTAGTAGATGGGGACGAGGTCGTCGGTCTCGGTGCCCTCTTTCATGATGATGGAGATCAGGCTGCCGGTGTGGTCCTCGGAGATGAACAGGTTGCGGAAGAAGTCCCAGGAATCGACGCGCCGCCTGAAGAGCTCCATCTCGGCCGGGGTCCGCGGGACCTCGCCGTCCGGGGCGAGCTCCGTCACCTCGATGCCGGCCTCGCTGCCCGTGATGTAACCAATGGTCAAAAGGTTCTTGACCTCCTT
The DNA here is from genome assembly GCA_029574005.1 of Deltaproteobacteria bacterium. GTDB lineage: Bacteria > Desulfobacterota > Desulfomonilia > UBA1062 > UBA1062 > JAKQBR01. Next base: position 12,030 of record JAKQBR010000278.1, read on the forward strand.
GACCAGGGGGATCTTCTCGGCCTCGGTCGAGATCGCCCGGATCTGCTCCAGGGTCGTCCGATCGAAGACATCCGAGCCGACCACGCCGATGTAGGTCTCCTCGTGATAGGTGAATTCATCCTGGTTCTTCACGTAGGCGACCCGCACGGGATTGTCCTCGGCGATGAAGATCTCGGCGCGCGGATCGATCTTGATCTTGGGGATCTGCAGGGCGGCAAGCACGGTGAGCGCTGCGATGACGGCGATGATCACCCAGGGATGGTGGACGCAGAAGGCGAATATCTTACGCATACGGGTCTCCTCGCTGCCAAGGCGTCACGGCCTCACAGGGGCCGCTCACCGGTCTTGACCTCATCGAAATTCAGAAAACCGAACATGTCCAGGCGCGTGATCTGTTCGATCAGCCTGCGCAGCCTCTTCCTGGAAAGCCGCTTGCCGCTTAGGAAATAGTGCGTGATGATCTTTTCCGTACCGCCGTAGAGCTTGACCGCGGCCAGCTCCGTGTCCACGGACGTGGAGATGATGCCCATGGACTTGCCGAGATCGATCTCCTTTTCCAAAAGCGAGATGAAGTACCGGTCGATCTCCTGGCGTATCTTGGGAAACTCGTTGGATACCCCGAAGGCCACGCGGGCGAAATCGCGGTCCTGCTGGACAAGGACGAGGATGCGCTCGAAGCGCTCGATCTGCGTGCGGTAGAGCTCCTCGCGGCTGCTCACGGGGACCGGGTCCTCGTTCAACACCCTGGCAGCCTGACCCACGAGGTCATCGATAATGGCCTCGAACACGGCCTTCTTGTTCTTGAAGTACAGGTACAAAGTGCCGCGGCCGATGCTGGCCTGGGCGCAGATCATGGCGATGTTGGTCTTGTGGTAGCCGTGGCGTCCGAAGACCCTCTTGGCGCTGTTGATGATGTGGATTTTCCGTTCTTCCGCCCTCATGGCATCCTTCAAGAAACTGACATGTCAGTACAATTCCGTGCTGTTTAGCCTGTACTATCAAACAAGTCAAGTCTGAACTGTCGTAATGGTTTTAAATCAGCGGGGCCCCGCGTGGGTGCCCTTTCGCGTCGGCGCCATTTACAGAACGGCGCGGGTAATGCTACAATGCGTCCTTGAACGGTGGCCGCACGATATTCATGCTTGAGCCGTGCATGCGAAAAGCCATGAGGAGGCGTACATGCGAAGGTTGTTGACCATCATCCTGGGTGTGGCGGCGGTGGTAGTTTTGGGGCTGGCCTATTACGGACTTTTTGCGCCGGTGGTCTTTACGGAGAAGGAGATGGGGCCCTATGTGCTCGTCTATGAGAAGTATACCGGCGAATACAAGCACACCGCCTCCATCATCGACAAGATCACCAGCTCGCTCCTGGGAGAGGACGGCATTTTCGCCGGCAAGGGCTTCGGCCTGTACTACGACAACCCCAAGATCGTGGAGGCCGCCAGCCTCAGGAGCATCGCCGGCTGCATCGTGGAGAACGTGCCGGACGACAAGCTCATGAGGCTCAAGGACAGGTACCTGGTGGCCGAGTTTCCCGAAGCCCAGTGCGTCGTGGCCGAGCTGCCCTATAAGGGTTTTGTCTCAATCGTCTTAGGGACCCTGCGCGTGTATCCCAAGCTTACCGAGTACCTCAAGGCCCATGATTATCGGATGACCCCGGTCATGGAGATCTACGACAAGCCCAACCGCAAGGTATACTATGTCGCGGCCTATACCCTCGGGCCCTATACCTTCGAAAACCTGCTGGGGCCGTCCTCCTAGACCTCAAGGCCTGCCCTGTGGCCTTCGTGGATGGCCTCCAGGACGCGCCGCGGGCTTACAGCGTCGCCCACTCTGCGATAGGGGATGACCAAGTCCTTGAGCACGGCCTCCAGGCTGTTTTCCGACGTGGCGCCCATGGCGGTCACGACCAGGGCGGCCGGTTCGAACTGGTCGCCTTGGGCCTGGCGGTAGCGCACGCCGGTTGCTTCGATTGCCAGAACCTCAGCGCCCAAGATCAGACGGCCGCCGCCGTCCTTGATACGCTTGTGCAGCCAGTAACCATGCGCGGTGAGCTTCGTGACCGGAGGTGTCGGCAGCATCTCCAGCACCGTGACGGGAATCCTCAAGGCCAGCAGGAAGTCCGCGGTCTCCATACCCACATATCCCGCGCCCAGGACCACTGCAGGCGCGGCCGGCGCGATCTTTCCCATGAGCACGTCACGGGCGTCCGCGACGATTTTCAGATCCAGGCCCGGGATGGATGGCGCGGACGGAAGAGCGCCGCAGGCCAGGATCACGGCCGCGGGCCGCTGCTCTTTGAGCTCGTCGGCGCCCACCGTATGCCCGCAGTGGATGGGTACGGAGCGGTACTCCAGTTGACGCAGCGACCATCTCACCCAGTCCATGAAGACCGCTTTATGCGGCGGCTTGCTGGCTGGGATGAGCTGTCCGCCCGGCTCGCCCTGCCGCTCGAAGACCTCCACCCGGTGCCCGCGCGCGGCTAAGGCCATCGCCGCGGCCAGCCCGGCCGGTCCGGCGCCGATGACCCACACGCGCTGAGGCTGTTCGGCCTTGGGCGCCGGCCCCTGGTATTCGCGGCCGCACTCGGGGTTGAAGCTGCACGTGGCGGACTTCATCTCGAAGCTCAAGCGTTCGATGCAGCCCTGGTTGCAGGCCACGCACCAGCGGATGTCGTCGTAGGACCCGGCGGCGGCCTTGTTGATAAAGTCGGGGTCGGCCAGGTGCTGGCGGCCGAAGCTGATCATATCGGCGTCGCCGCGGCCGATGGCCTCATCGGCCAAGCGCGGGTCATTGACGCGGCCCACGCCGATGACGGGCACATCCACAACGGACTTGAGCGCCCGGGCGCGCAAGAGGTTGAAGCCCGGCTCGGTATCCATACCGGCGATCGCCAGGTTGCCGGGCGTGGAATAGACCCCCACCGAGCAGTGGATGGCGTCCACCCCGGCCGCCACCAGCCTGGGCGCCAGGCGCTGCATGAAGGCCAGGTCATAGCCGCCCTTGATCAGCTCATCGGCCGAGACCCTGATCCAGACCGGGAAGTCCGGGCCCACCGTGCGGCGCACCGCGGCTACGACCTCCAGCACGAAGCGCATGCGGTTTTCCTCGCTGCCGCCATAGCAATCGTCGCGCTGGTTGGAAAAGGGCGACAGGAACTGGTTCAAGAGGTAGCCGTGAGCGCCGTGCAGCTCCACGGCGTCGAAGCCCGCGGCCCGTGCACGCACGGCCGCCGCGGCAAAGGCATCGATCACGGAGGCGATGCGCTCAAGGCTCATGGCCTCGCAGGGCTGGCCCAGGATGGCGCTCGGGATGGCCGAGGGCGCCTCGGGCATGCCGAGCGCCGCGGCCGCGAAGGTCTCTCTTCCGGCATGGTGCAGCTGCAGCGCGGCCTTGGCGCCATAGCGGTGCAAAGCCTCCGGGATGCGCGCCAGCGATGGTATGAGCTCGTCCTTCCACGCCCCGATCTCGTTGGGGAAGCCCTTGCCGCGCGTATCGACCGCGCAGACCTCGGTGATGATGAGGCCCGTGCCTCCCTGGGCCCGCCGGGCCAGATAGACCAGAAGCCGGTCGCTGACCGTGCCGTCGGCGCTGCCGTAGCCCGTGCCCATGGGCGGCATCACGGCCCGGTTCTTGATGGTCATGCCATTGATCGTGATCGGTGCCAGCAGGTGCGGCAGGTGCATGTCCGTCTCCTTATGGATGGAATGAAAGCGCTCTTACCAGACATGAGGCGCAATGCGGGGGCTTGTCAAGGTAAAAAGCTGAAGGAGCCGCCCTCTCGCGCATGACTCAGGGGGTGGCGACGCTGAAGGTGTCGCCCCCCTGGATAGTGCCTGACTCGAAGCCCTTGAAGAACCACTCCTGACGCTGCGCCGAGGTCCCATGCGTGAAGCTGTCCGGCACCACATAGCCGCGCGCGCTCTTCTGGATGCGGTCATCGCCAACGGCGCTGGCGGCGTTCATGGCCTCCTCGATATCGCCCTCTTCGAGGATGTTCGCCCGTTTGGCGTAATGCGCCCATACCCCGGCGAAGTAGTCGGCCTGCAGCTCAAGACGCACGAGATAGCCGTTGAACTCACTAGCACTCAAGCGTGAGCGCAGCGGCATCACCTTGTCCATGATGCCGAGCTGGTTCTGGACATGGTGACCCACCTCGTGCGCGATCACGTACGCCAGGGCAAAATCTCCCGGGGCCTTGAAGCGCTGCTTGAGCTCGTCGCAGAAACTCAGGTCGATATAGACCTTCTCGTCGCCGGGGCAGTAGAACGGGCCGGTGGCGGCGCTGGAGAGCCCGCAGGCCGACTGCACGCTGCCGCTATAGAGCACCAGCTTCGGTAAGCGGTAGGTTGCCCCCTGCGTGCGGAACAGCTCGCCCCAGACGTCTTCGGTCTCGGCCAGGACCACGGACACGAACTGGGCCAGCTCCTGCTCCTCGGCCGAGACCTGGTGCGGTGCTGTGCTGCCATCTGTGTTGAGCTGCGTCATCTGGATGATCTGGCGCGGATCGCCGCCCAGGAAGTAAACCACGAGTATCAGGACAATGGTACCGATGCCGCCGCCCACCATGCCTTTGGCGGCCATCCCCCGCCGGTCTTCAACGTTGGCGCTCTGTCTGCGGCCTTTCCACAGCATGGCGTTCACCTCCCGTGCCGGTTGTATGGTCTTTTTAAGCCGGAGGTGCGTCGTGAGATGCTCATGATTTGATGCCGGCCTTGTAGGTCCTTCATACCACAGGCATCACAAATAATCCACGCCGCAAAGAACATGGACGCCCGTGCGATCATGACTGTTTTCGCGGTTGAACGATGGCGCGCTCATGGTGTATGCACATGGGTGCTATGAAAAGCGTATACGTTGACGGACAACACGGCACCACCGGACTGGAGATCATGGACCGGCTGGCAAGGCGCACGGACATCGAACTCTTGACCATCGGGCACGAGCAGCGCCGCGACGCCGGCGTGCGCGAAAAGCTCTTGAACGAGGCCGATCTGGTCTTCCTGTGCCTACCGGACGACGCGGCCAGAGAGGCCGTGAAGCTGATCCGCAACCCGGCCACGCGCGTGATCGACGCCAGCACCGCGCACCGCACCGCCCCAGGCTGGGTCTACGGCCTGCCCGAGATCGCGGGCCAGCGCGAAAAGATCGCGGCCGCCCAAAAGATCGCCAACCCGGGCTGCTACGCCACCGGGTTCATTCTCATGCTCAGGCCTTTGGTGGAAAAGGGTATCGTCGCGCCGACATATCCGGTCGTGAGCTATTCCGTCACCGGCTACAGCGGCGGCGGCAAGGGCATGATCGCGGACTTTGAAGGCATCGACCAGGCGCTTGTCCAAGCGATCGCCAGCCGGCCCAAGAACCTTACCTTAGGCCACAAGCACCTGCCCGAGATGCAGGCCATGACCATGATCGCTGAGCCCCCGCACTTCCTGCCTGTCGTGGGCAACTTCTACAAGGGCATGCTGGTCTTTCTGCCGCTGGTCAAGAGCGCCCTGGCTGGGAATGTCAGCGGCCGGGACATCCATGAGGCCCTGGCTGCATACTATGCCGGCGAGCGCTTCATCAAACTGCTGCCCTTAGGAGATGAGTCCCTGCTCGACAGCGGCGGGTTCCTCTCGCCCCTGGGCTGCAACGACACCAACCGCGTGGAGCTGTTCGTGTACGAGAATGCGGGCCAGATCCTCGTGGTCTCGCGCTTCGACAACCTGGGCAAGGGCGCCTCGGGCGCGGCCGTGCAGAACATGAACATCGCGCTGGGCTGCGACGAAGGGCTGGGGTTGAAGGAATAAAAAAACAGTTTTAAGTTTAAAGTGTTAAGTTTTAAGAAATCTAAAAGCCCACGGGTACAAGCAGAATCCGTCCCAGGTCCCGGAACAAATATTGACTTGTCGACAATCGCAGATGTATGAATGGAACAAGTTGAAAAAAGGGGGAAATGGCTGCCATGCTGAATTTCGTAGCCAATATTCGGTAGTGGGCAGTCTGATATAATAACAAAAAATATCACCGTTTAATCATTTATGGTATCATATATTATTAATATGTGGGAGTTCATAATATACATACTCTTGACGGTGGTTATCCCCGTGTTAATCAATCAGGCGGGACCACCCAAGATAGGATGGATACAGAAATATGTCAGACCTATTTGGACATCAATCTTTGCTATATTTACATTATATTTAATTCAAAAGCCTTGGGTCGTGGGGGTAATCATGGAGTGCCAAAAGAAAACAGCCTCAAATCCTTTAGTTGGTTATATGATTTGGGGATTAATAGGTATAATAGTTTTTTGTGGTTATTGGTGGTTTGCGGGGAAAATGTTTATCGAAACGTCGCCAAGCAAGAGTGAATCATCAATACAAGCTATACCGGAGATTGTACATAATAAGACCACAAAATTGCCACCTACCACCGCTGAACTTGAAGCCCTACTCCGAGAACAGCTACAATTTCTTCAACGTTCTTCGGAATATTTTGATCGGAGCATGGTGAATGAGGCAAAACGGATTGCATCAAGTTTATATATCTTATTGATTGGATCAGCAGATGCACCATCATTACTTGAGCAGTTGAGATTACGGGACAATTTTCAACTTCCAGATACCTCACATAAAGATATAAAAGGAAATCTAGCAGGCTGTTGAAAAATGTTTTTTCATTTGAATGAGTATTTGAGCTGACAGAGGGCACGAGATATGCTATAATCGTTTGATAATATGATAGAAAGGTGGTTATGGCATGCGAGGGAACGATGAAGAACAAGGCGCGAT
>JAKQBR010000280.1 GCA_029574005.1 Deltaproteobacteria bacterium
GATGGCTATCAAGACCGTCTTGAAGGCCCTGCTCTCAAAGTACGGCATCCTGTCGGTCGAGATGACCAGCGCCATCACCCAGGACCGCGACCCCGAAGAGGATATCCAGCGCGAGATCGACAAAAACGCCAACCAGGGCGACGTGATCGACGTGCAAGCCGAGGGCGCCGGCAACGGCGGCATGTCTCCCGAAGAGATCGAGCAGGCCTATGCCCGCGAGAAGGCCGAGGCGGAAGCGGAAGCGAAGAACGGAAAGAGGTCCCCGGGGTTCTAAATGATCACCTTCACCCCACATTTCAGCTCAAGCGCCGGCAACCTCTACACGGTTACCGGCGGCACATCCACGATCATGCTGGAGTGCGGGGCGCGCATCACGAAGATCAGACAGGCCCTCAATCATAAACTGAGCAGCATCGAGGCCTGCCTGGTCACGCATTCCCATGGAGATCATGCGCGAGCGGCCGAGGACGTGATCGCGGCCGGCGTAGATCTGTATTGCAGCGCCGGGACAGCGGCGGCCCTGTGCATCAACGGACACCATCGGGTGCATATCATCCGGGCCCTAGAGCAGTTCAGGGTTGGGCACTGGACCGTTCTGCCGTTCGATGTCGAGCATGACGCCGAGGAGCCGCTGGGGTTTCTCATCATCAATGGGGCTGACCGGCTCTTGTTCGCGGCTGATACCGCATACATCCGGCACAGGTTCGCGGGGCTTACGCATATCTGCCTGGAATGCAATTACTCCAAGCGCACCATGGCCGAGGATATCCCGCTGGCTCACAAACTCAGGGTCATGCGCTCGCATATGGGCCTTGATACCGTCCTGGGGTTCCTGGCCGCGAATGACCTGCGCGGGGTGCGCGCCATTCATCTACTTCATCTCTCAGATGATAATTCAGACGAGACCCTGTTTAAAAACAGGGTACAGGCCGCAACGGGGATTCCCGTCTATGTGGCAAAAAGGGAGTCAATATGTACGAGATAGAATTTATCCGCCGATCGAACGGCCAGAAGGTCGGCATGGTCCCCTTCACCGATTTTGACGAGTTCCGCCGCGCCGTGGTCGAACTCATTAATACCCACGGTCTCAAGCAGATCCCGCTGAAGCGCATGAACGAGAAGCGGTACGCCATCCATCCCCATGGCCAGGACGGTATCGTAGTCGTGACCAGGGAGGTTACGACCAAGCCGAAGACGCGGGCTATGGAGCTCGCAAATAGATTATTTGCAGGGAGGAACAATGAACACCAGCTTTAGGATCGCCATCATATTGATCATGTTGTTTGCCATCATCGCGCCCAGATGCGCCCACGCCATGTCGGACTTCGCCGGCCAGGGCAAAGCCCCCATTACCTGGGATGAGCTCATGCAGCCGCGGGTTGACCCGGCCAGGTACTTCGCAACACCGGGAGGCGGACATGGGAATCATCCGGCGGGCGGGTATGATGAGCCCTCGAGGCCCGAAGTCTCGAGACCGGATAGCTCGAGCAACAAGCCGATACCGGACACCTCGAGCGATGACCAGACCGTGAAGCCCGACATCAAACCGCCCATGCCGCACATTCCGCTGGTGCCTGCTCCTAAGCCTCAGCCAGAGGTGAAGCCCGAGGTAAAGCCGACGCCGCCCTCCATCCCCACGGTCAAGCCTCCAAAGGACGAGCCGGTCAAGCCGGAATGCAAGCCTCATAAATGCTGGCCGTTCAAGTTCCGCGCTCCGAAGGCGAAGCCAACATGCAAGCATGCCCATGACAAACCTGCTTGCAAGCCTGATCACCTGGGGGCCACCCCCTCGAACCTCGGCAAAGGCTTATGCGGGAAATTCGGCGGCCACAAGATGAGCGGCCACTCAAAAGGCAAGTGCGGAAGGGGCGGACATGGCAAGGGACGACGGTAGCGTCTCGGTATGGGTTCTTCTCGCAGCGGCCCTCCTGATTGGATTTTCGACAGGCTACACGCTGCCCCGGTGGCTACAGGACGACACGCTGACGGTTGTCGAGTTGGACAGGAGGACGGCGGAGAACCTGATGAGGGAGGTAAGGGACGCAAGTACAACGTCTCAGTGATGATGCCCATCAGGCGGAAGGTGGAGCCATGAAGCTGCTCGTAGCGCTGCTGCTGGCGGGGTGCTCGAAATGATGAATTACGAAGAATGGTGGTTCCGCTTAAGACAGTACCTTGCTATTCAGGATGCGCAACTGGACGAACATATATCAAAAGTGGCAAGGTAA
>JAKQBR010000291.1 GCA_029574005.1 Deltaproteobacteria bacterium
CTCCGGGTCGGCCAGCGGATCGTAGACCTCCACCCGGCACCCGAACTCCATCAGCTCCCGGATGATGTCGATGACCTTGGAGTTGCGGATGTCCGGGCAGTTCTCCTTGAAGGTGACGCCCAAGACCAGGATGCAGGCATCGGTGATCTTATGGCTGTTCTTGATCAGGAGCTTGATGACCTGTCCGGCCACGTACGGGCCCATGCTGTCGTTCAACCGTCTCCCGGCCAGGATGATCTGGGGGATATAGCCCAGGCCCTCGGCCTTGTGGGTCAGGTAGTAGGGGTCCACGCCGATGCAGTGTCCGCCCACCAGGCCGGGCTCGAAGGGCAGGAAGTTCCACTTGGTCCTGGCCGCGGCCAATACGTCGCTGGTGCGGATGCCCATGCGGGCAAAGATCATGGCCAGCTCATTGATGAAGGCGATGTTGATGTCGCGCTGGGAGTTCTCGATGACCTTGGCGGCCTCGGCCACCTTGATGGAGGGCGCTAAGTGCGTGCCGGCCGTGATGATGGAGGCGTAGAGCGCATCGACGGTCGTGGCCGTCTCCGGGGTCGAGCCCGAGGTGATCTTTTTTGTCTGCGGCAGCCGGTGGGCCTTGTCGCCCGGGTTGATGCGCTCCGGGCTGTAGCCGCAGAAGAAATCCCGGTTGAAGCGCAAGCCGGAGGCCTGCTCGAGGACGGGCACGCAGTCCTCCTCGGTGCAGCCGGGGTAGACCGTGGATTCATAGATGACGATATCGCCGGGCTTCAGTGCCCCGCCTACCGTGGCGCTGGCCTTCTTGAGCAGGGTGATGTCCGGGCGGTTGAAGCGGTCGATCGGGGTCGGCACCGTGACGATGAAGGTGTTGCACCCCTTGAGTTCCTCGGGATCGGTCGTGAAGCGCAGATGCACGGCCGGGGCGAATTCATGGGCCTCGATCTCCCGCGTGCGGTCGAATCCAGCCGCAAGTTCCTCGATACGCCGGGCATTGATATCAAACCCCACGGTGGGATAGAGCTTGCCGAACTCCACGGCCAGAGGCAGCCCGACGTATCCCAGGCCGATGACGGCGATCCTGTGCTGCATGTCTTCCTCCCCTTAACGAAAAAATTAGCTGTGCCGCTTATTAGCACGGAAAAGAGGCCGGGGCCAGGCGTGTTTCATCGCGGGATGACTCTTTCAGCCACGCAGACCCGGTTTTTGCCGCTGCGTTTGGCGAGGTACATGGCCCCGTCTGCGGACCTTATCAGACCCTGCTTGTCCCCGGCATGGCGGGGGAATGTGGCGACGCCCAAGCTGATGCTTACGCGGATCGTTTCCGCCCCGTGGGCTATCTCAATCTGCTCCACGAAGAGGCGTATCTTCTCGGCCGCTACCCTGGCGTTTTCCAGGTCCGTTTCGGGCAGGATCAGGGCGAACTCTTCGCCGCCGTAGCGGGCCGCCACGTCCACGGCGCGCGTGTTGTTCTTGATCGCCCGCGCTACGTGGCGCAGCACCTTGTCGCCGATGGGATGGCCGTAGGTGTCGTTGACGACCTTGAAATCGTCGATGTCCATCATGACGATCGAGAACGGGCGTTTGAAGCGCTGGTGGTTGCGGATCTCCTGGTCGAGCAGGAGCTGGAAATAGCGGTACACGAAGAGCTTGGTAAGCCCGTCCGTGGTGGCCAGCTCGAACAGGCGGGCGTTCTCGAGCGAGATGGCGGCCTGGGCCGAGATGACGCGCAGGAGCCGTAAGCGCTCAGGTGTGAACGCGCCCGCGACCAGGTTGTTCTCCATGTACAGGATGCCCGTGAGCTTGCCCTTGTTCATGATCGGGGTGCACAGGATCGATTTGCAGGCATGGCTCTGGATGTAGGCGTCATGCTGGAAGGACCCTTCCCGCGCGGCGTCGGCTATGATCAGGTCCTGGCCGCTGCGGTAGACGTAGTGGACGATGGTCCGCGCCAGGCTGTCACACGTGTCCAAGGCCTCGGACTGCAGGACCTTGATCTCGCCCGTCTCCACCACTTCCGCGGCCTCGATGGCAAGCTTGCCGTCCTCTTCCAGGATCAGGAACCCGCGCTGGGCCCCGGCATTGGTCATGAACATATGCATGAGCTTTTCTAGCAGCCGGTCCAGCATGATCTCGCTGGAGATGGCCTGGGAGACCTGCATGACCGTGGAGAGGTCCAACAGGGTCGAGGTGGCGCCGGAGAAGGTGGTCTCGAAACCGGGATCGGTCACATAGCCTTTATCCCGGCGCTTCAGGAAGGGATACTGCTCTTCCAGGAACATGGCCCGGTTCATGGCGCCGATGGAACAGTGGACCTGGTGGCACAGGGTGAGATAGGTCCGGGCCTCATGCTCGTAGCCGCCGGCCGCATAGAACTCCGCGGTCAACTGGCAGGCCACGGCCTCCTCGGGCGGGTACTCGTTCTTGTGGGCCTCCTCGACGGCGGCGTGGTAGAGCCTCATGGCCTCCTGAAATCTTCCGTCCAGCGCCGCCAGTTCGGCCGCGACCAGATGGTACTTGTGCTCGAAGTTGAACGGGCACAACTTCATCCATCGTTTGAGCTTGCGCTGGTTGCGGCTGATGATCCGTCGGTACAGGAAGCTATGGCCGTCCCCGCCTTTTTTGAGCAGGGCCGTGAGGATCAGGGAATAGTAGAAATAGTGGCCCTGCACCAAAAGCGTGCCCATGGGGACCTTGATGTGCTGATCCAGTTCGGCCGCCGCGGCCCTGGCCTCTTCATACTCCTGATGCATGAAGTGGTGGAGCTCCTTGGCATACAGTCCGAAGCACAGACCGTGGTAGTTCTGCTCGCGGCGGAACTTGTCGAGGTCGCCGGCGATGATATCGGCATCATTGCGTCCCTTGCGGTCGGGCGCCGACATGCCCTTCATGGTCAGGGCCGTGATGATCATCAGCTTGTACTGCGAGGTGATGAGCGGGTCCTTCATGATGGCCATGAAGTCGCGGTACTTGTTCAGTTCCTCCAACACGTCGTCGGGGTTGTGGCCGATCAGGATGCGGCAGTAGGCCGTGGCGGTGATGCTGTGCCCGGCGAAGAAGAAGTCGCCGGCATTGAAGGCCTGCTCGAACACCTTGCGGTGGACCTCGATGTCCTCCTTGGCATGTTTTTTCCAATGCTGGATCATGAAGGCGAAGATATGCTGGACATCGCCGGCGATCTTGCGGTTGTCGAGCTTTTCGTTGAGTTTGAGCGCCATTTCGCCCAGGCGGTAGCCCAGGTCGAAATCGTTCAAGGTGCCTTCGACGATCACGGCCATGGCCATGAAGGCGATGGCGGAATGCGGCGTGTGGCCGTAACGCAGACTGGCGTTGACGCCCCTGAGCACGATCAGGGCGAACAGGTTGGGGTTCACGTAATAGGCCGCGAACCCGACGCTTAAGAGGATGTCGTGCACGGCCAGCAGGTGCTTATCCTGCATGCGCGGGAGATCCAGGATCTTCTCAAGGCCGATTTTGCGTATCCCGCGTTTGGCCTTGAAGAGCTCGATCGCCACCAGACCGGGGCCCATGTCCATGGACAGGTTCACACCCAGGAGCTTGAGCCCTTCCAGCCCCAGGGCCAGGGCTTCGCGCGGCGGTCGGATGGTGGTGTAGAGCACCACCATGGTCTTGTAGGCCCTGGCCGTGTCGATGGTCGTGGCCGCCTGCGACTTGATGATCCCGAAGAGCCGTTCGGCGGCTTCGAAATCGCGGTCCAGGTAGAGGCATTCCATCTGCTGCAGATGCAGGGCATAGGCAAGGTCGTAATCATTCTTCCAGGCGCCTGCGGGCAACATCTCGATACCTGTCTGAAGGTAATTCGTGGCGGCATGGTAGGCCGTTGATTCCTTGGCCTTGATGCCGGCCTTCAGATTCAGATCGGCCAGGCGCAGTTTTTCTTCATTCGAGATCAGGAGCGGCCGCGCCTTGTTCAAGTGGTCGACGATGAAGAAGATCTGGCTAGAGAGCTCGTCGGGCGGGGTGAGCCTCAGGCCTAACAGGCCGATCCAGTGGTGCAGCTGCATGCGTTCATCCACGGAGAGCAGCGAGTAGGCGGCCTCCTGGATGCGATCGTGGTGGAAGCGGTAGAGATCGCCTTTGCGGTGGATGAAGCCTTCCAGGATCAGGGCGTCAAGGATGGTCAGGGTCTTTTCCAGGGGTTTGCCCGTCAGCGACGCCAGCGTCCCGGCGTCGAATCGGTTGCCGATGCAGGCGCCGGTCTTCAGGATATGGCGCATATCCGCTTCGAGCCCGCCGATCCTGTCGGCCAGGAACTCCACCACGTTCGCGGTCACGTTCAGGGCCTTGATGGCGGAAAGCTCCCAGGTCCACCCGCTCTGGGGGTTGAGTACGATATGATGCTCGCTGTAGAGCATCTTGATGAACTGGGTGACAAAGAAGGGGTTGCCCTTGGTTTTCTCGTGGATTACCTCCGCCAGGGACTCGGATGCCTGTGCGGGGGTCTTGAGGAAGGAGACGATCATCTGGTTGATATCGGCGACGCGCAGGGGGCCTAGGGTGATGGTCTGCATGACCAGGCCGGTCTTGCGGATGGCATCCAGCGCAAGCATGAGCGGGTGGTGGGGCGGGACCTCGTTGTCGCGGTACGCCCCGATGATGAGCATGTGCTTGAGGTCCGGGTCGGTGGCGATGGTCTGGATCAGATTGAGGCTGGCCGGGTCGGCCCACTGCAGGTCGTCCAGGAACAGCACCAGGGGGTGGGTCCTGTCGGCAAAGGCCCGCACGAAGTTCTTGAACACCAGGTTGAACCGGTTGCGGGTCTCTTCGGGGCCCATCTCCGGCAGGTTCGGCTGAGGCCCAAGGATGAACTCCACCTCGGGGATCGAATCCGTGATGACCTTGGCGTTTTCTCCCAAGGGAGCGCCGAGCGTCTGCCGCCAGACCTTCAGGCGCTCTTCACTCTCGGACAGGATCTGGCGGATCAGACCCTGGAAGGCCTGGATGATGCCGCTGTAGGGCAGGTGTCGGCGCAGCTCTTCGTACTTGCCGGTCAGGAAGTAGCCGCGCTTGGCTACGATCGGTTTGTGTATCTCCTGTATCAGGGCCGATTTGCCGATGCCGGGCTCTCCGGCCACGAGCATGATCTCGGCCGTGCCCGCGCTGACCCGGTCAAAGGCCTGTTTGAGCGTCTCCAGCTCGGCATCGCGGCCGACCAGCATCTGGGGGATGATGAAACGGATCGAGACGTCTTGGCGCGCCAGGTCGAAGGGTTCGATCCTGCCATTGGCGTACAGCTGGGACAGGCAGGCCCGCAGGTCGGCCTGCAGACCGAAGCTGTTCTGATACCGTTCCTCCGGGGCCTTGGCCAGGAGCTTCATCACGATGGCGGAGACCACGGGCGGGATATCGATCTTGTGGGTATGGGGCGGGATGGGCGGGCGCGCGATATGGGCGTGGATGATCTCCATGGGATCCTTGGACATGAACGGCACCCTGCCGGTGAGCATCTCGTAGAAGGTGACGCCCAGCGAGTAAAGGTCGGAGCGGTAGTCCACCGGGCAGTTCATTCTCCCGGTCTGCTCGGGCGAGATGTAGGCCAGGGTCCCCTGGATGACCCAGGGGTTGTAGATCTCCTCGTGCTGGCGCGTGATCTCGGAGGCGATGCCGAAGTCGGTGAGCTTGACGATGTCCTTGTCCCAGTTGATCAGGATATTGCTGGGCTTGATATCGCGGTGGGTGATGCCTGCCTGGTGCAGATGGCCCAGGATATCGGCCAGGCGAATGGCCAGGGCCAGAAACCGCTCGATCTCCAGGCCGCCCCCGATGATCTTGTTGAACGAGATGCCATCGAAGTCCTCGAGGACCAGGGCGATGTTGCCGTCCAGCTCCAGCGCGTCCAGCGGTTTGATGATGCCCTCGATATCGATGTCGCGGATCAGCGCGTATTCATGTCTGAGCCGGGCGATCTCCGCCGCGGAAGGGTTGTCGGACTGAAGCGCCTTGATGACGACCGTACGGGTATCCCCGTCCGGTCGCGCCCGGTAGATGACCGAACGGAAGGTCTCCTCGATCTGTTCAATGATCGTATAGCCCGGAAATTGCCGCATAATAATAACAGCCTATCGTCAGGGTTGGAAGAGAACTGAAGGACAATGAGAAAGATAGCGAGGTGCGGGGGTCAGGTATCCTTCCACAGGCAGTAGGGTTTTTTTGCCAGGCTGCTGTTCAGATAGCGCGGGTCGTGCGTCACCTCCGCGCCCGCCCATTCCGGCCTTTCAAAGGCCTGGTCCTCGCGCTCGAGCTCCACCTCGGCCACGATCAGGCCCTGATTCAGGCCGGTAAATTCGTCGATTTCCCAGATCATTCCGGCATACTCGACCCGATGGCGCAGCTTCTCGACCGTGCCGCCGGTGCAGAAACGATCGATCATCTCAAGGGCGTCGGCTAAGGGGATGCGGTATTCAAACTCGGTGCGGGTAATGCCATGGTCGCGGGCCTTGATGGTGATGTACCCCGCATCGCCGGCTGAGCGCACCCTGACCGAACAGCCCTTGGTGGGGATGTACCCCTGGCGGTAGACAACCCCTGAAGCACCCGTGCGCCAGCTATCACCCGTGACCAGAAACTTGCGTTCGATCTCCTTGGCCATGGCAGCCTGAACTCCCTCTGCCTGAACATGGCACACTCCACAATGTATTTCAACGCATTATCGGGTGGGCGGACGTGCGGGCGCCTCTGGCCTCACGGGGTGCAAGCGTACACATGACGTTCTACGGAAATGATTTTAAAATGAAAAAAGATTCAAGATATTGTTTCTAAAAAACGATACTTCAATCTGTATGTCGGTAAGTCATCCTGCGCCCGTTCACTTACCGGGGGGCGGGATGCGTGAACCGGCGGTGCATAACTTGTTCATATCAGCGTGAAAGGAGGAATTGATGAAAAAGATCAGGATCGCTTGTCTGTGTATCGCGGCGTTCATGGCAGCCTCGGGCGGAGCACATGCCGTGGAGGTGGGGCCGGTGGATATCCATGGATTCATCAGCCAGGGCTACCTGCAGTCCACGGCCAACGACTACCTCGCCAAGAGCGAAAAGGGCAGCTTCGAATTCAACGAGGTCGGGGTAAATTTCTCCAGCAACCTGAGCGACAAGCTGCGCCTCGGGCTGCAGCTCTTTGCGCGCGACCTGGGCGATACCGGCAACAACGAGGTGCAGGTCGACTGGGCCTTCGCGGATTACCGCTTGAGCAACGAGCTGGGCCTGCGCCTGGGCAAGATCAAAGCGCCGTTGGGGCTCTATAACGAGAGCCGCGACGCCGACATCGTGCGGACCTGGGTCCTGCTGCCCCAGAGCGTGTATATGGAGGCCTGGCGCAGCTTTGTCGTGGCGGCCGAAGGCGGCGGCATATACGGCACGCTCGATGCCGGCCCCCTGGGCAGCTTCGAATATCAGGACGTTCTGGGCACGCTGGGCAACTTCAACACCGAGGAGCCGCTGTTGGGCAAGCAGTTCGAAAGGCTCATGCAGCCGTATGCCTTTACGGGACAGGTTGTTTCCGCGGATGATGTTGAGGTGACCGGAAGGAAATTGAACTCTTTGCAATTGGTCTGGAACACCCCCCTGGAAGGCCTGCGTTTCAGCGGCACATGGACGTTCGGCAAGACCGAGGCCACGGTGCCGGCCATGACACAGAATACATATGCGCTCTATGACTCCAATGCCGACGGGGTTCCTGACGCACCGATCTATGTACCGGCCTATGTCGACCTGGGCGGGGGGGTTTACGTGCCTTCCGGGAGCTATCTGCCCACCCTGGTGGAGGTTGACTTTCCGGAACGCTCCATCGATGTCGACATGAAGAAGGCGTTGACGGTTTCGGGCGAGTATAAATGGAAGGGCCTTACCCTGGCGGCGGAGTATATCGAAGAAAAGATCGGGGTGGACTACGGCATGGATACCCCGGCCCTCATGACGGCCCTGGATATCGAGATGCCCAGCAGCATAACCCTGCTTGGCTACTATGGCTCCATTGCCTATCGCTTCACGGACTGGCTCGAATTGGGCACGTACTATAGCGTCTACTATCCCAATAAACACGACAAGAAGGGCGAGGACATGGTCGCCGATGCCACCAAGGCCCAGATCCTGACCGGCTCGGTGGCGGCGGTCGATCACCAGGCCTGGCAGAAGGACTACTGCTTCACGGCGCGCATCGACATCAATCCGTTCTGGTGCGTCAAGCTCGAAGGCCATCACATGAACGGGACCGCCCAGATCTATGACTATGACGATGTAGACGATCTCAGGAAGATCTGGAGCCTGTACGCGGTCAAGACCTCGTATGCGTTCTAGAGAGAGGAGGCTTGTTATGAAGAAGACATGCATACTGACGCTGGCATTGCTGCTGACCATGGTCATGACGGTTCAGGCCGGCGGTCTGACCGTGATCGCCAACAAGGGCGTATCGGTATCGTCGTTGTCGCGCGCCCAGGTGCAGAACATCTTTCTCGGTAAGGATGTCATCTGGCCGGACGGCAAGAAGATGAACCCGGCGGTGCTCAAGTCCGGGGGCACGCATGAGAGCTTTTTGAGCGATATGCTGGGAAAGAGCGCGGCCCAGTTCGATACCTTCTGGAAACAGGCCATCTTCACCGGTAAGGGCCGGCCGCCCAAGACGGTTGGCTCCGAGGCCGAGATGGTGCAGTACGTGGCCGCTACGGAGGGCGCGGTGGGGTATATCAATGCCGATACCGCGCACGCGGACGTAAAGGTGATCAGCGTTAAATAACGAACCCTCCCCGGTGCGGGCCGTGCGCCCGCAGCGGGTTTCTTATGCTTGCAACAGCGAATGCGTTACGCGGGGGTATAACCTATGTGGCGGAAGATGAGCATCACCCAGAAGATCATGATATCCGGCAGCGTCCTGGTCATCGGTTATTTCATATCGATGGTCATCAGCTTTATCCTGGGCATCCATACCGAAGGCCGGCTGGTGCATGTCTCCAAGGTCCTGTTCCCTGCCTCGCAGCAGAGCCAGATCGCGCTGGCCGCCTTTGACGAGCAGGTCAAGCTCTACAAGGATGCCGTGATGACGGGCGAGGCCTCGGCCATCGAAACCGCCCAGGCCAAGGCGGACGCGGTCGGAAAGGCCCTGGGCGCTATCGCGGCCCTGACCAGGGAGACAAAGTCCGGCGGCCTGGGTGAGACGATTTCATCGTTCGAGGCGTTCACATCCACGGCCAAGGATATCTACACCAAGATGAGCACGGGCTCCACCGACGAGCAGACCATGAACCAAGCCGCGGCCTTGTCCAAGCAGTCGGAAGAGATCAGGGCCCGGCTGGATGCGAACGCCCAGGGCTATGCCAAGGAGCTGCACGCCGAGCTGGCCTCGATCGCCTCACAGACGCGCCAGCAGCGCTATGCCAACGTGGCGGCCTTTGTGGTGGTCGTGATCGTGGCGGTGGTCCTGATGGCTGCAATCGTTCTGGGTTCGGTCCAGCGGCCGATCCGCGCCACGGTGGACATGATCCGCGACATCGCCGAAGGCGAGGGCGACCTCACCAAGCGTCTTGAGGTCAAGAGCGGGGACGAGGTGGGCGAGCTGGCCACCTGGTTCAACCAGTTCATCAGCCAGCTGGAGGAGATCATCACCCGCATCAAGCAGACCGCCGGGGAGATCGACGAATCCACCCAGGTGGTCTCGTCCGAGTCGCAGGCCCTGTCGCAGTCGACCCAGGAGCAGGCCTCGTCCGTGGAGGAGGTGGCCTCGACCATCGAAGAGATGACCTCATCGATCAAGCAGAACGCCCAGGCCGCCACCGAGGGCCTCGATGTCACCAAGGACATCGTGGTCAAGGCGGAGAACTCCGCGCATATATCGCAGGAGCTCATCGCCGCCATGAAGGAGATCTCAGGTGCCTCCAAGAAGATCGGCGACATCATCAGTACGGTCAACGAGGTGGCCTTCCAGACCAACCTGCTGGCCTTGAACGCCGCCGTGGAGGCGGCGCGCGCCGGCGAGCACGGCAAGGGTTTCGCCGTGGTGGCCGAGGAGGTGCGGGCCCTGGCCCAGAGGTCTTCCGAAGCAGCCCGGCAGATCAAGGTCCTGATCGAGGATACCGTGGCCAAGATCGCGGCCGGCGATGCCATGGTCACCAAATCCGGGGACGCCCTGAACGAGATCCGCGAGTTCATCGACCGTCTGGCGCATTCCATGGAGGAGATCACGGCGGCCTCGGCCGAGCAGGCGGTGGGGGCGGATAATGTCAACAAGGCCATCGCCCAGATCGATGCCATGACCCAGAAGAACGCCGCGGTCGTGGAACAGCTGGCCGGCATGTCCGAAAAATTGAGCACCGAGGCTGAAACCTTGGCGGCCACGGTCGGGCAGTTCAAGGTCGCGGCGTTGGGGTAACGCTGTAAGGCGTTTTCGTTGAGCGGCGACGTCCCAGGCCTTGGGTGAAGAAAGGGCCTGGGACGTTTTTCATCAGCTCGAGCGGCCTGTCTATCCGCAGAACCTGGTTTCAGGATGTCAAGCCCATGGCGATGAAACACATCCCGCCATCGGAGCCGTCCGACGATGGGTCCTGGCCCTCCGACTTCTTTGCCGTGGCATCGGCGGAAGAGGGGCTTGAGCCTTCGGCCGCGGCCGCCTTGGCCATCTGCGTGTCAAGCCATTCCCCGATGAGCGGGAAGGTTATGGTCGGGGCGGTGATCCCCATGGGTATGTCGGCGTGCGCCGTGCCCGGGATGACCTGGTACCTGTCGTCGGGGTGCGGCGTTTTGGCCTGCATCAGGAATTCGATCACATCGTCCGTCTTGACCAGCCCGTCCGATTCGGACAAGACCGCGATGGTGGGCACGCTGATGAGGTGCATGTGCTCATCATAATAGTAATAGCCGTCACGGCCGGGGGCGGGCTCCGGACCTTTGAGCCGGTCCTTGTTCTCGATGCCGTTCTTCCAGAACTCCCGTATGGAGCGGTGCAGGCCGATATCGCCCCAGTGGCCGAGCTGGCGGATGAACGTGGCTGAGGCGCAGTAGCGCGCAAAGAAATCTTCGGTGTTCGGATTGGTATCGCTCGTATACCAGATATCCAGGTAGGGGATCAGGGAAAGATACTGCCCGTACTCCGCGTTGAGCTCCTGGATCGTGCCGCACACCAGCTCGATGGTGGCGGGCATGATGCTTTTCGATGTGATGTAGGGGTTGACCACCTCATCCATGAGCATGTCCAGATCGAGATACCCGGGCTGGCCGAAGAGGGCCCACATGAATGGTTGATCGATGATCTCGGGCAGCCAGGGGGTCAGCCCGGGGTCGATGGCGATATAGCCCTTGATCGCGGCGTTGCGCGCCGCCGCCAGCTGCGGATTGGCCTTCACATGCGGCAGGTAGCCGTTCTCGTAGCCCACCTTGAGTTCTTCCAGGTCGAAGCTGGCGCCCTGCAGGTAGGCGTGGCAGGCGAAGCCGCCGGTGCTGTGGCCGCCGATGAAGGGATCGATCCCGGTGACCTCCCGGACCTTGGCGATGCACGGCGCCGTATCCATGATGCCCCAGATGTCCAGGGTGTTCATCAGGCTGCCGCGCTCGCTCTTGAATTCGCCGCGGCCCGTGCCGCGGTAGTTGACCAGCCAGGGGTCGTAGCCTTTGACCCACAGGTAATGTGCTATGCTGTAGTAGCGCATGGGATCGGCCGCGATATAGGGATCGTTCCGGGCCCAGTCGGCCACGGGCTCGGGCAGGGTCATGCCCGCATAGGCGGCCTTGCGTTCCTCCGGGGTGTGGGTCAGGAACTCGTTCATGTTGGTGAGGATCCCGGAGAAGAGCACCACCGGCTGGCTGCCCTCGCGGAAAGGGGCCTCCTCGCTCGGACGGTAGCGCCGCATCTTAAGCGCCACGCCGTCATCGGCTTGAACCGTATACAAGCCGTCAGCCGCCCAAAGCGGGCAGCAACCACACAGAACGAGGACCACACCGAACAACACCCTGATAGCTCTGATTGAAACTCCCGGCATTACCGACCTCCTTCATATCCATTGTATCCATTCCGGCCCGGATGGATGCGTGCGGCCACAGGCGCATCCGGACGTGAACAGTCAGTCGAAAAACAACTCATGGGTATGACAACGACCCCATAGCGATTGCATACTGAAGAGTAATAGCGAGGAATGACGGGATGTCAAGAATAATATTTACCGGACGGTTAAAAAGATGGGGCTTGAGTTTATGCCCCATGCCGCTTATGCTCGCCGTCATGATACCTGATGACGAGATCCTTCCCCTGGTGAATGAACGCGGCGAGACAATCGGCCGGAGGTCCCGCCGGGACTGCCACCGGGGGCCGGGCCGGCTGCATCCGGTGGTGCACCTGCACGTCTTCAACCGCGCCGGCGAGATCTTTCTGCAGAAGCGTTCCAGCGGCAAGGACATCTTCCCGGGATGCTGGGACACGGCCGTGGGCGGACATGTCGCGCATGGCGAAGGCATTGCCGAGGCACTTGTACGCGAGGCCGAGGAGGAAATCGGCCTGCGGGAGATATCGGCCCGAGAGCTGGGACGGCATATCATCGAAACGGCCTATGAGTCGGAATACACCTATGTGTTCATGGCCACCTCGGACGGGCCCTTCCATCCGAACCCCCAGGAAGTCGCGGAGGCCCGCTTCTGGACCGTCGCGGAAATCACGGCATGCCTGGGTAGCGGCGTGTTTACGCCCAATTTCGAACAGGACTGGCTGCGTTTTTTTCAGGGCAGGGATTCAATAAGTGGAAATTGATTGCCCACTGTCGGTAAAACATTCGCCTTTGGGCACGGTAAGCCATTGAGAATGGCACGTGTGAGGCAGCTGGTGCACCCAGGAGACGGCAGGCCACAGCGGGGATTGCGCCCAAGCGCGGCCTGAGGCATGCGTATCACGATCCTTGGCTGATAATTTGCATGGCAAGCGCCAGTGGTATGTGGTGAAGGAATGCATGACAAGGGTTCGTGCATCCTCTCATCGATTCGGGTCCGTTCATTACCTTGCATTTTTATAAGATGTTCCCGGTGTCTGCACCGGGATCTTGATACAGGGAGGGAGAGGTATGAAGAAATCCTGGCACCTTGTTTTTTGGTTGTTCATGGCATTCCCGTTCACTGCCCTGGCCGCTGACGTGACAGGTGCCAGCGGCGTGCTGTCCGATGCGGAAGGGGCGAAGTTGGTCCAGGGGCTGCAATCCCAAGGGATTGCCGTAGGCACGTATTCGCTCACCCTCAATGTCCGGGTCACGATCCCGGAACAGGTGCGGACCGATGCCAAGGGTAATGCGGTCCTGGACGCATCCGGCAGACCGGCCACCATGCGAGGGGTCGATCTGTGGGCGTCCCTCTTGCGGCCGGCCGGCACCAAGAAACTCCCCACGATCGTGATCGCCTCGGCCTATACCCGCGAGGTGTTCCTGCTGGAGTTCGCCAACCTGGTGCAGCACGATTACAATATCCTGGCCGTGGACATCAGGGGCACGGGCTCGGCCGGGGGCGAGTGGGGGGCGCTGGATTTCCCCGAGCACTACGACATCGCCTATGTCATCGATCGATTCATCCCGGCCCAATCCTGGTCCGACGGCCGCGTGGGCATGGTCGGTCCTTCGTATCTGGCCATAACCCAGCTCCTGGCGGCCGGGTGTGTCGAACGTAATGCCGATGGCGAGCCCGCCCACCTCAAGGCCATCTTCCCCATGATCCCCATGAGCGACGCCTACCGGGACATCGTCCGGCACGGCGGTCTGTTCGACGCCGAATTCATGCTCTTGTGGATGGGGATCACCGATATGTGCGGGGTCTTCCTGCCCAACATGCTCTACCTGGGCGACAACTTCAATCCCACCGCGGCCCAGATCGCGGAGGCCCAGGCCATTTGGCGGGAGCATATCAATGCCATAAGCACCCAGGTGGGGTGGTATTTCGACAACGTGAACCTGGTCGAGCGCGGCCAATTCTACGATACCCGTTCTCCCATGATCTACTGGCCGGTCAAGCCCGATCCCGGCGCCGCCGACGGCGGCTGGAGTGTCCCCGAGGGCGGCAAGACCATACCGCCCAAGCTGCCGGTCTTCCTGACCGGCGGGTGGTACTGCATCTTCACCAGCGGCGAGGTGAATACGTACCAGTATGGCCTTGCACGCCATGCCATCGGCGATAAGGCCCTGATGGTGGGACCGTGGTACCACCTGGACGCCTATCTCAACCTGGGCTTGAACGCCGGGATGTTCAACAGTCTCATGGCCCGCTGGTTCGACCTCAAGATCAAGGGCGCGGGGGCGTCCTTCACCGCCGATTACCCCGTGTTCCTCTACGTCATGGGTCTGGACCGCTGGCGCGCCGAGAAGTCATGGCCCTTGCCCGCATCGCGGGTACAGGACAAGACCTATTACCTCACCCGCGCCAAGGCATCGAGCATTGCCGATGATTGGTTCTCGGAGAGCAACAAAGACCTGAACTTCCTCTTGACGGACAGGCCCAATGCCGCGGATTACAGCGGCCCCGACCCGGTCCTCGTTCACGACCCGACGAATCTCCACGGCATCAACTCCAATTCGCCGGTCCGCTGGAGCATGGGGATCCAGGCCCTCATCGCGCAGGTCAACCGCTATCTGCTCGGGAATCCGAGCAATGGCAATTTCTTCGACGACGAACGCAAGAACGAGGTGGGCGGCCTGACCTTCACGACCGAGGTGCTGGAGGAGGATGTTGAAATCGTGGGGCCGTTGAAGCTGACATTCTGGGCCACAACCCAGTTCGCCCGCCTCGCTCAACCGGCGATCGACGCGAGCATGGCGTTCATCAAGCAATGGCTCACGCTCGACGACACCCAGGACTTCATCATGGATATCCTGAGCGAGCCCGATGTGCAGTGGATCGTGCAGGTCAATGATGTGGCACCGGACGGACAGGCCAAGAACATCACCTCGGGATGGCTGTCTGCCAACCGCCGGCCCTATGACCCCAAGAACCCGACCAAGCTGGATCCGGCCTATAGGCCCTTCGATCCGTTCTATTTCACCCCGTACAAGGCACCGAGTCCGATTGCCGAGAACACGCTGTATCCCTATGTGGTCGAGATCTGGCCCACGGACAATGCCTTCAAAAAGGGACACCGCATCCGGTTGAGTATCCTGGCTTCGGACATACCGCACATCCTGCCGACCCTGGTCTATTCCAAGAACACCCTGACGATTGACGCGCAAAACCACCCGGCCAGACTCGATTGCACCATGGTCCGCAGTGATACGTCCACCAAGGGCAAGGACTGGGACTGGATCAGCGACATCATGGCCGCTGACCCCAAGGTCATGCAGAAGGACAACGCAGTCTTGAGGGAATTCACGGC
>JAKQBR010000332.1 GCA_029574005.1 Deltaproteobacteria bacterium
GGTTTCGAATGGAATCTGGAGCCGTCCCTTGCCCTGGTAGCAACCGAAGGTGGTCTTGCCGTCGATCGAGACCCCGGTCAGCTCGACCTCGGTGTTGTCGATATCTACAATCTTAACGGCGAAGTTCGATTGCGCCGCCGGCTGGCCGGAGTTTGTGCCCATGCCTGACATGCCCATGAGGAAAATACCGCTTCCCACTGCCATCAGCGAGAAGAAAACCAGAATGTTTTTTTTCATGCCGCATGAACCTCCTTGATAACTCCTTCATTTTGCAGGGCCCGTAGGAGCCCCTGCACCGCAGTAAGGTTGCCTGCCGGATATGCTACGATGGCTTGCGCCAGTGTGCGGTCAACGGTGCTGATGATGCCCAGCCCGTCATAGCCCTCGAAAATGAAGCGCACATAGGCGATGTCGTGACGATCGAGCGTGATCAGTATCCGTTCCATCTCAGGCACAGGTGCACGCTAGCACAAGTCCGTATGCTGTTCAAGCATGCATACCGAATGTTTGCGATTGAAGACAGAGATGTCATGTGCTACATACGCTCTCGATAAGTTTCCCATATAGACCAACATACATTGTTTTTATTTACGATGGTATAAACTATTGACAGCCTGTGATATGAAATGGTAGGACTTTACTGTTAAATGAGTGAAGAGCCATTCATTATCGCCCCGGGGTTGTGGAAGGGCTTTTCGACTGTTTTTGCCCCCAGGGGGTGATGGGTGATGAAAGAAGGTTGGGAGATAAAAATGATGGCGCCAATGAAGTTGTATCGGGCTTGGGGGTGTACAGCATGATAGAATTAAATTGGAGCATATTTGTCCAGATGTTCAACTTTCTGTTGCTCATGTTTATCTTGAACAAGATCCTCTACCAGCCCATCCTCAAGATACTCGAAGAACGGGAAAAGAAGATCAGTGACGGGCAGCAGGAGGTCAAGGATCTCGCGGCGCAGGGCAACAAGCTGGTGGCGACCTACAACGAGAAGCTTCAAGCCGCCAAGGTGGAGGCAATGGCAAGCAAGGCCAACGCCCGCAAGCAGGCCGTCGAGCAGGTCAATGCCGTCATTCAGGATGCGCGCGCGAAGGCCGAGCAGGAGATCCTTCAGGTGCGTCAGCGGGTAGCCAACGAGATCGAGGCCGCAAAGAAAGAGCTCGAGCCGGAACTCGCATCCATGGCCGCCACGATCGCCGAACAGGTCTTGGGGAGGAAGGTGGCATGAAGGCTCAGCGTGTCCTGGGGATCTTTTTCACGTTAGCGATCTGTGTGTTGGCGGCTTCCGTTCTCATGGCCTCCGAGGGAGGCGGCGAAGGTGGCGGCAAAACCGATTGGATCAATCTCGGATGGCGGATACTCAACTTCGCCATTCTCGTCGGTTTGCTCTGGTACTGGCTGGCCGACAAGATCAAGGGATATTTTGTCGAGCGGCGCAGCGAGATCGCGACCCTTCTCGATGAGGTTGCCAAGGCCCGCGAGGATGCCAACAAGCAGTTCGCCTTGTATGAGGAGAAGTTCAAAAACATCGAAAAAGACACGCAGGAAATCCGCGATATGCTGTCCGGGGAAATCGAGGCCGAGAAAAAGCGTATCGCTGAGGAAGGACGCGCCGCAGCCGAACGGATCATGGAGCAGGCGAGGGCCGCTGCGGACCAGGAAGTCGTCAAGGCGAGGCAGGGTTTGCGTGACTATGTTGTCGATCTTGCGGGCGATATGGCCATGGCGATCGTTACCAAATCCATGCAGCCCAAAGACCAGGTCGCGATAGTCGATGAATATCTGGATAAGGTGGTGAGGGAATCGTGAAGAACGATGTGATGGCCAGAAGATATGCCAGGGCCCTGTATGAGCTCGGGCGGGAAGAGGGGCTTGAGAAACAGTTTCAGGCAGATTTGGGGAATGTGGCCGCCTTGGTCGATGAAAGCGAGGATTTCAAGGCCATCATGGTGAGTCCTCTCTATGACATCACCTTGAAGAAAAGAATCCTGGGCGGGATGGTGCCGAAGCTCGGGCTTTCGCCCTATGCAGTAAATTTTTTCAACATCCTCTTGGACAAAGATCGCTTCAGCTTTCTGCCTGACATCAACAAGGCCTATCAGGACATCCTGGACGCAGCCTCCGGTAGGGTCAAGGCCCAGGTGGTGAGCGCCGTTGAACTGGATGCCGCCCAGCAGCAGAAGGTGGCCGCTGTTTTCTCAAAGATCATGAAAAAGAGCGTGGACGTGGAGATGGCGGTCGATCCATCCCTGATCGGTGGAATTGTGGTCGAGGTCGAGGGCATGGTCTATGACGGGAGTATAAAGACGCAGTTGTCAAAAATTAAACAGAGTTTAAAAGGGGAGATGTAGGATGCAGATACGGGCGGAAGAGATTAGCAAGATCATAAAAGACCAGATCAAGGGGTATGAGAAAGAGATCGACGTCGCCGAAACCGGAACCATACTCTCCGTCGGCGATGGTATTGCCCGAGTCTATGGTCTCAGGAACGTAATGTCCAGTGAACTGATCGAATTCCCGCACAACGTCATGGGAATGGCCCTGAACCTGGAAGAAGACAATGTCGGATGCGTGCTTTTCGGCGAGAGCGTCGGCATCAAGGAAGGCGATCAGGTCAGGCGTACGAAAAAGATCGTGTCGGTCCCCGTGGGCGAGGCCATGCTCGGCCGGGTCGTGAACGCTATCGGTGAGCCCATTGACGGCAAGGGTCCCATCGCATCGTCCGAGACGCGCATCGTGGACGTCAAGGCCCCCGGTATCGTCAAGCGCCAGCCGGTGAAGGAGCCGCTCCAGACGGGGCTCAAATCCATCGATGCCATGACGCCGATCGGAAGAGGCCAGCGTGAGCTCATCATCGGCGACCGCCAGACCGGCAAGACCGCCGTGGCCATCGATACCATCATCAACCAGAAGGGCACCGGTGTCATCTGCATCTATGTCGCCATCGGCCAGAAGAAGTCAACCGTTGCTCAGGTCGTGGCGACCCTCGAACAGTTCGGAGCCATGGATTACACGATCGTCGTCGCCGCTACGGCCTCAGATCCGGCCCCGCTGCAATACATCGCCCCATATACCGGCGCTGCCATGGGTGAGTTCTACCGCGACAAAGGCGGCGCCGCCCTGTGCGTGTATGACGACCTTACCAAGCAGGCCCAGGCGTATCGCCAGCTTTCGCTGCTTCTGAGAAGGCCGCCCGGACGTGAGGCATTCCCCGGCGACGTCTTCTACCTCCATTCGCGCCTGCTGGAGCGCGCCGCGAAACTGAGCGACGATATGGGAGGCGGTTCGCTGACGGCCCTGCCGATCGTCGAGACCCAGGCCGGTGACGTGTCGGCCTACATCCCGACCAATGTCATCTCCATCACCGACGGCCAGATCTTCCTGGATACCGACCTGTTCTACTCCGGTTTCCGTCCGGCCATCAACGTGGGTATATCGGTATCGCGCGTGGGCGGCAACGCCCAGATCAAGGCCATGAAAAAGGTCGCCGGCAGCCTGCGGCTCGATCTTGCACAGTACCGTGAGCTGGCGGCATTCGCCCAGTTCGGTTCCGACCTCGACAAGGCCACCCAGGCCCAGCTCAACCGTGGCGCCCGGCTCATGGAGATGCTCAAACAGCCGCAGTACAGGCCCATGCCCGTCGCCAAGCAGGTGGCGATCATCTATGCCGGCACCAATGGGCACCTGGATGAGTATCCGATCGAAGCCATCCGCGATTTTGAGGAGCAGTTCATCGAATTTATCGAAAACAAGCATGCGGAGATCTTCAAGACGATCAATGAAAAGGGTGCGCTTGATTCCGAGACCGAGAAAGGGCTCAAGGAAGCCATAGCTGAATTCAAGAAGATATTTACCGTCGCGGCTGTAGAAGGGTAAGGCTATGCCTAATCTCAAGGACCTGAAGAAGAGGATAAACTCCGTCAAGAAGACGGAGCAGATCACCAAGGCCATGCGCATGGTGGCGGCTGCGAAACTGAGGCGAGCCCAAACGGACATCACCGCCGCCCGACCGTATGCCATTAAGATGAACGAGGTCCTTGTATCCCTGGTTTCCCGGACAAATCCGGACATGCACCCCATTTTGCGTGTGCGTGAGCCGAAACGGGGCGTGCTGGTAGTCATGGCGTCCGACCGTGGACTGTGCGGGGCATTCAACCAGAATGTTTTCCGCAAGGCTGAGGCGTTTATCAGGGAGAACAAGGGCCGCTACGAAGAGCTATCGCTCGTGCTGGTCGGCAAGAAGGCCATGGACTTCTATAAGCGGAAAAAGGTGAATATCCGAAAGACATATGTGATCGGAACGCCGAACTTCGAGTTGAGCTCGGAGATCTGCGACGATCTGATCGGCGGGTATGTGAATCAGGAGTTCGACGAACTCACGATTATCTTCAACGAGTTTTAATCCGCCATGACCCAGATCCTGCATGTCAACCGCGTACTGCCGGTCGAGCCGATGGAGGCCGAGGAAGACGATTCAAACATTGAGTATCTCTATGAACCATCCGAAGATGTCCTGCTCGAGGCCTTGCTGCCCATGAGTTTGAAGGTGTTTTTCTACCGTGCCCTGCTGGAATCGGCGGCATCGGAACATGGGGCGCGCATGACCGCCATGGAGAGCGCATCGGGCAATGCCGGCGAGATGATCTCAAAGTTGAGCATAAAGTATAACCGCCTCAGACAGGCATCCATTACCACCGAGCTCATGGAAGTGGTAAGCGGCGCCGAGGCCTTAAAAGGATAGCATACCAAGGGAATAGGGGGTGTTTGGATGAATATTGGCAAAATTTCACAGGTCATTGGCGCCGTTGTCGACGTGGAGTTCGAATCCGGGGTGCTCCCCGATATCTACAATGCCCTGTTCGTAACCAATCCCTTCCTCTCCAATGAGGAGGACAATCTGGTCCTTGAAGTGGCGCAGCATTTGGGCGACCGCAAGGTCCGCACCATCGCCATGGACTCAACCGACGGTCTGGTTCGGGGCATGCCGGTCAAGGATACCGGCGCTCCGATCTCCGTGCCGGTCGGTGACGGCGCCCTGGGCCGCATCATGAATGTCGTGGGAAAGCCCGTGGATGAGATGGGTCCGGTCAAGTACGAAAAGCGCTATCCCATCCATCGTGAGCCGCCCAAATATACCGAACAGAGCACATCCATCGAATCCTTCGAGACCGGCATCAAGGTCATCGACCTCCTGACGCCCTACATGAAAGGCGGCAAGATCGGCCTGTTCGGCGGCGCCGGCGTGGGCAAGACGGTCTTCATCATGGAACTCATTCACAACGTGGCCAGCAAGCACGGCGGTTATTCCGTGTTCTGCGGCGTGGGCGAACGCACCCGTGAAGGCAACGACCTGTGGCTCGAAATGAAGGAGTCCGGCGTTATCAGCAAATGCGCGCTGATCTACGGCCAGATGAACGAGCCGCCGGGAGCCCGCGCCCGCGTGGGTCTGTCCGGACTGGCCGTGGCCGAGTATTTCCGCGACGAGCAGAACCAGGACGTGCTCATCTTCATCGACAACATCTTCCGCTTCACCCAGGCCGGTATGGAAGTGTCGGCCCTCCTGGGACGCATGCCTTCGGCCGTCGGTTATCAGCCGACCCTGGGCACGGACATGGGCGAACTGCAGGAGCGCATCACCACGACGACCAAGGGTTCGATCACCTCGGTCCAGGCCATCTACGTGCCCGCCGACGACCTGACCGACCCGGCCCCGGCCACGACCTTCAGCCACTTGGACGCGACCACGGTTCTTTCGCGCCAGATCGTGGAGCTGGGCATCTACCCGGCAGTGGACCCGCTCGACTCTACCTCGCGCATCCTTGACCCCAAGATCGTGGGCTTGGACCACTACACCACGGCGCGCAACGTCCAGCAGATCCTGCAGAAGTACAAGGAACTCCAGGACATCATCGCCATTCTGGGTATGGACGAGCTGTCCGAAGATGATAAGCTGGTCGTGTCGCGCGCACGCAAGATTCAGCGTTTCCTGTCCCAATCATTCAGCGTGGCCGAACAGTTTACGGGTATGCCGGGAAAATACGTTGAATTGAAGGATACCATCGAAGGGTTCAAGCGCATCGTGGCTGGAGAGATGGACGATCTGCCCGAGCAGGCCTTCTATATGGTCGGGACACTTGATGAGGCCATCGAAAAGGCCAAGAAGATGGCCAAGGATTGATCCTGGAGCAGATGATACAGGAACCTGGATAAAAAGAGGGTTAAGGCATGGCGGATTTGTTTCAGCTTGATGTAGTGACACCCGTGCGGCAGGTCTTGAGCCGTCAGGTGGAAGAGGTGATCGCACCCGGAACGGTTGGTGAGTTCGGCGTTCTACCCGGCCATACCACGTTCCTCACGACCCTGAAGCCTGGAAGACTGACGGTCATGGACCCTGAGACTACGGTCTACATGGCGATATCGGGCGGCTTTGCGGAGGTGACCGGCACACGGGTCATTATCCTGGCCGAAACCGCGGAGTTGGCCGACGAGATCGACCTGGCCGAGACCCGCAAGGACCTGGAGATCGCGCAGGAGAAGCTCAAGAGCCTGAACCGTGAAGATCCGGAATTCGCCAAATGGGAGAAACGTGCTTCCATGGCTGAGGTCAAGATCAAGGTGGCCGAAGACGCCAAGCTGGGGTAATGGTCTCAAGCGCTTAAGCATCCTCAAGGGGGGCTCAGGCCCCCCTTTTCGTTGCGGTGGAGGGTGGCACGGCATGAGCCGCCGGGTGATTGCAAACGATAACAAGAAGGCTTAAAAATACTGTATTGACTCTGATTGACATCGGTTTTATATAGACACACGCGTATGCGCCCATAGCTCAGTTGGATAGAGCGTTGGACTACGAATCCAAAGGCCAGAGGTTCGAATCCTCTTGGGCGCACCAGATTTAAAGCCATTCTACAAGAAGTCTGAAATATTCAACATGACTCCGGCTACTCCCCGGCTACTGGCGTCGGCAACAACGGGCGGCCAGGGTAGAGTATCGGGTCGATCTGCTCATGGGGGTACGGAATGACCGAACCTATCAACAAGGAACCTCTGAAGGCCAACGAAGACCTGTTCAACCAGGAGAGCAAGAAGGCGCTCCTTCTCCTGGACAAGAAGGAGAGCCCCCAAGCACAGTGGCTTTACAGCCTGCAACTGGCGATATGGGAAGCGGAGCGAAGCCAGAACAGGGACCTGGAGGCGTTCTATCGCCTGCTCGGCCTGGACCAGGAAGCCCTGTGGTACAAGCTGACGCACGAGCCGGACAGCGGGGAGACGTGTTCCCCGATCTGGAACCCAACGAAGGTCAAGACGCCCTGGAAGCTGGCGGAAGCAATGAGCATGGCGTACAGCGACCTACTGATGAGGTTTCATCCCGGAATGAACCCGTTTCATCGCTAGACGTTGAAGCGCGCGAGCGCATCGTAGAAGAAGAGCCTGACGCAGTTTTCTCCCGGTATCAGCCTAAAGTAACAGTCAAAGGAGCCAAGCCGCACCCCGCCAACCTGGTGGAATCGGCTGCCATGGCCGCTATCGATACCATCCAACCGACATACACCCCGAACCTGCCGCAAGAGGCTATCGCCCAGGGCAAGATCAGCGACATCCAGCTCGAAGCCGTGATCTTTGCCGGACAGGCCCATTCCGAATTCCTGCCGGGCGAAGACGAGCAGGGCCGCAAGGTCCGGCGCGGGTTCTTCATCGGCGACGGCACCGGCGTGGGCAAGGGCCGCGAGATCGCCGCCATCCTATGGGACAACTGGAGACAGGGCCGCAAGAAGGCCGTATGGATCTCGAAGAACGCGCCCTTGATCCATGACGCCAGGCGGGACGCCAAGGGCGTTGGCTGGGGGGATCATCTGTTCGATTTCGGCAAAGCCAAGATGGGCACCAGCGTCACCAACAAAGAGGGCGTGGCATTCATCACCTACGACACCTTGAAAACGGATAAGACAAACGAGGGCAAGGGCACGCGCCTGGAACAGCTCGTGGAGTGGTTGGGCGAGGACTTCGACGGGGTTATTGCCTTTGACGAATCCCATGGCATGGGCAACGCCGTTTCGGTCAAGGGAAAGCGCGGTTCAACAGACCCATCAAAGCGCGCGCTTGCAGGCATTGATCTGCAGCGCCGCCTTCCAAATGCCCGGATCGTCTATGTCTCGGCTACCGGCGCAACCGAAGTGATGAACCTGGCCTATGCTGCCCGCCTGGGTCTGTGGGGCGCAAGGACGGCATTCGCCAAGGCAAGCGACTTCATCAGTGCCATCAAGGGCGCCGGGCTTTCTGCCATGGAGCTCGTGGCGCGTGACCTGAAGGCCATGGGCCTCTACTGCGCCCGCAGCCTCACCTATCATGATGTCAAATACGAGCGGCTCGAACACTCCCTGACGCCCCAGCAGCGCGAGGTTTACGACGAGCTGGTCGGCGCATGGCAGATCGTCCTGGACAACATCAACCAGGCCCTTGAGATCACCGGCATCGTGCGCCCCAACGGCGGCAGGACCATGAACGGCAAGGCCAAGTCTTCGATCATGGCGCAGTTTTGGGGGAGCAATCAACGGTTCTGGAACCAGATTATCACCTCCATGCAGATGCCCAGCGTCATCAAGGGCATCGAGGCGGACATCGCCGCCGGGCATTCCGTGGTGTTGCAGCTCGTCAACACCAACGAATCGGAGCAGAAGCGCGCCCTGGGACGCATGGAGGAGGACGACGCCATCGAAGACCTCGACATGACCCCGCGGCAGGCGCTCATGAATTATGTGCAGAACGCCTTCCCGATATACCAATACCATGAGGTGAAGGACTCGAACGGGAATGTCCATGCCGAAATCGTCAAGGACTCACAGGGTAATAATGTTGTCAACCCCGAGGCGGAAGCGCTCCGCGATGAACTGCTCACCAGGCTGGGCGGCGTCCGCGTGCCCGATAGCCCCCTGGAAATGATCCTGGACGCCTTCGGCGTGGACAAGGTGGCCGAGGTAACCGGGCGCAAGCAGCGCGTCGTCATCGACCCCAAGAGCGGCAAGCGCATCGTGGAAAAGCGCAGCACCGAGAAATGCACCGAGGACGCGAACGCCTTCAATGCCGGCAAGAAGCGCATTCTGATTTTCTCCGACGCCGGCGGCACGGGCCGCAGCTTCCATGCGGGCCTCGATGTCAATAACCAGCAGCTCAGGCGCCACTATCTCATTCAACCGGGATGGCGGGCCGACAACGCCGTGCAGGGCTTCGGCCGCACGCACCGATCGAACCAGAGACAGGCCCCCGAGTACATCCTGGTCTGCACAGACCTGAAAGGGCATAAGCGGTTTCTCTCCTCGATCGCGCGCCGGCTCGATCAGCTCGGAGCCCTCACCAAGGGGCAGCGCCAGACCGCGAGCCAGGGATTTTTCACGGCAACCGATAACCTGGAGAGCTTCGAGGCTGAGCGTGCCCTGGAAAAGCTCATCTTCGATCTGTCCCGCGGCGCAGTCGAAGGGCTGACCCTGCATGAATTTGAAGCACAAACCGGCCTCGTCTTGACGAAAGAGGTCGGCGGCCGCCTTGTGTCCGCGGAGGTGAGCATGCCGCAGTTTATGAACCGGCTGCTCAATATGAAGATCGACATGCAGAGCAAGATATTTGATGAGTTCGCGCAACGGCACGAGGCGGCGATCGCGCGGGCCATGGCCGACGGCACCCTGGACATGGGCATGGAAACACTGCGGGCCAAACGGATTGCGGTTGCGGGCGAGCAGG
>JAKQBR010000347.1 GCA_029574005.1 Deltaproteobacteria bacterium
ATACCGGCCGCATCGTGCAGGTGGGACATCCGGAGGTGGTCATGAACCGCCCGGCCGATGAGTTCGTAGCCGGTTTCGTGGGCACCGAAACCGTGATCCCCGGCACCATTACCGCATCCCGGCAGGGCAGCATTTCCGTGGACATCGGCTGCCGGGAGATCGAGGCCGTGGGTGATGACACCCCTGGGGCCAAGGTACTGGTCTGCATCCGGCCCGAAAACGTGACCCTGCTTACTGACAATGGCCATGCCACCAGCGCCCGCAACGTACTTCCAGCCAGGGTCGTAAAGATTATCCCGCGCGGTTTCTACAACAAGGTCGAGCTCGACGCCGGCTGCCCGCTCATCGCCTATGTCACCCGCCAGTCCATCGAAGAGCTCGGCTTAACCGAAGGCCAGACTGTCCTGGCCAGCTTCAAGGCTACGGCCGTGCATATCATCAGGAAGTGAAGCCCTTTTTTTGAGCAGGAGGACCCATGCATAAACGCTCGAACTTGACCTCCATGGTTCTCGGTCTTGTCATCGCCGTACTGGCCGGCCTGTCGATCGCGGCCGGACCCGGCAACTGGCGCACCATCACGGATATGCTGGGCCGGCGCGTGGTGGTATCCGACCCCTTGCAGCGCGTGGCCCTCTTAGGTGGACCGACCGGCCAGGTGGCCTATATCCTGGGCGTTCAGGACCGCCTGTGCGCGGTCACGGCCAGTCTCAAAACCTCGCCCCTGGTGCGTGGCATGGACCCGCGCATCCAGACCATTCCGGGTCCGCGCACCACGGCCGGCAACATCAATATCGAGGCCCTGATCGCGGCCGACCCGCAGCTGGTCATCGCGGGAGGCATCGACGCCGAGATCGTCGGGCGCAAGACCAGGATCCCGGTGGCCTACCTGGACGACAACATGGGCCAGAGCTTCGAGGACCTGAAAAAAGAGATCCGCTTCTATGCCTACGTCTTCCAGGCCCAGGCGCGCGGCGAACGCTATATCGCCTACCTTGACAAGACATTGGCCCTTTTGAAAAGCCGTTTGTCCGACATACCGCCCAACCGCCGCGCCCTGGTCTTCAACGGCTACGGGCCGGCGCACCTCGTCACCCTGGGCGGAGACACCTTCATGCAGGAACGGCTGACCGCGGCCGGCTGCCGCAACGCCGCACGGGAAATCGGCACCACGGGCAAGCGCGAAGGCCTGCATACCGGCCTGGGCGAGGTATCCATGGAACAGGTCCTGGGCTGGGACCCGGACGTGCTCGTGATCGACTCCGGCACGCCGCAAGCGGTGTATGCCGATCCGCGCTGGAAGGCGCTCAGGGCCGTCAAACAAAGGCGGGTCTTCCGCCAGCCGTCCGGGGTCTTCATCTGGGACCGGCCCACGGCCGAATCCGCCGTGCTCTACCCGCTGTGGATCGCCTGCACGGCCTATCCCGAACGCTTCAAGGATATCAACCTTACCACCGAGGTACAGCGCTTCTACCGCGAGGTCTTCGGCTTCCGCTTGAGCCAGACCCAAGCCCGCAAGGTCCTGAGCGGGGGCTACGCCGATATGGCCTATAACGGCTGAAAAGGCATGTCTCATCGCGCTGTGCCTGCCCTGCCGCTCTTCATCATCCTGACAGGGGCGCTCTTCATCCTGGCACTGGTATCGCTCGGCATGGGACGCCTGAATATCCCTCCGGCAACAACCCTGCGCATCGTTTGCGGCCGCTTTGTCCCGCTCACTCCCGACTGGTCGGCCACCTGGGAGAGCGTGGTCTGGGACGTGCGCTTCCCGCGCCTGGTTGCCGGCATGCTGGTGGGCGGCGGTTTGGCCTTATCCGGGGCTTCTTTCCAGGGCATCTTCCGCAACCCCCTGGTTTCGCCCCATATCCTGGGGGTCTCGGCCGGGGCCGGCTTCGGCGCCGCCTTGGGGCTGCTCTTCTCGGGCCACATCGTTGTCGTCCAGGCCCTGGCCTTTATCTTCGGCGTGCTGACCGTGGCCGTCACCTATGCCTTGAGCCGGACCTACCGCTCGTCGCAAATGCTCATGCTGGTGCTCTCCGGGATCATCGTGGGCGGGTTCTTCTCGGCCCTGCTCTCGCTGGTCAAATACATCGCCGATCCCTTGAACAAGATGCCGGCCATCGTGTTCTGGCTCTTAGGGTCGCTCAATAATGTCTCCAACGCCGACCTCGCCTCCACGGCACCTATCTTCTTAAGCGGCATGCTGGCGATCATGCTCGTGCGCTGGCGCATCAATCTCCTGGCCATGGGCGACGACGAAGCCCGCGCCCTGGGCGTGCATACCACGCATTTGAGTGCCCTGATCATCTTCTGCGCCACCGTCATCACCTCGGCCGCGGTATCCATCAGCGGGGTCATCGGTTGGATCGGACTGGTCATCCCGCACATGGGCCGCATCCTGGTCGGTCCGGACCACAAGCTCCTGGTACCGGCCTCGGCCCTGCTGGGCGCCATCTTTCTGGTTTTGGTGGACTTGTGCAGCCGCAGCCTGTTGGCCGTGGAGATCCCCATCGGCATCCTGACCGGCCTGATCGGCGCGCCGGTCTTCGCCTGGCTGCTGCACAAGAACCGCAGCGGGTGGTAGTCATGCACGCGCGTATCGCCCTTGAAAACGCAAGCTTTCATTACCTGCCGGGCAGGCCGGTCTTCGAGCACCTGACCTTGCGCGTCACCGCCGGGGAGGTGCTGTGTCTGCTGGGGCCCAACGGCACGGGCAAGTCCACGCTTATCAAGTGCATGGGGGGGCTCCTGCGCCCGCAGGATGGCGGCACGCTCTTGGACGGCAAACCGCTTGCGGGCCTGAGGCCCGCGGCCGTAGCCCGCCTGGTCGGCTATGTGCCGCAGGGCCAGCCTTCTCTCTTCCCCTTCCTGGTGCGGGACGTGGTGGTCATGGGCCGCGCCGCGCACCTAAACGCCATATCCTCGCCCTCAAAGAGCGACTATACGATCGCCCAGGAGGCCATGGAATCGGTCGGCATCGCCCATATCGCGGATAATCCCTGCAACGCCATCAGCAGCGGCGAATGGCAGCTGGTCCTGATCGCCCGCGCCTTGACCCAGAGGCCTCAGGTCCTGCTCCTGGACGAACCCACCAGCCACCTGGACCTGGGCAAGCAGATGCGCATCCTCAAGGTCATCATGGACCTGGCCGCTTCCGGGCTCACCATCGTCATGGCCACGCACTTTCCGGACCATGCCCTCTTAGCCGGCCGGCGCGTGGCCATCCTCAAGGACCGGCGCCTGATCGCCGTGGGGAGCCCGGAGGAGGTCGTCACATCGGATAACCTGCGGGATGCCTATGGACTGGAGGTCAGGATCGTGCATGTGGACGATGGCATCGACCGTGCCGTCTGCGTGCCGATGATCGGCCGCGGCTCCGCACGGGACGGTCTCGAGGGATCCTAGACCGCTTTTACCCGGCGGGTAACATCACAGCTTGCCGCCCAGGGCCGTGAAGGTATGCCCCCGGTACTTGGCATAGAACTCATCGGCGATTCTAAGCATGTCCACGTCCGAAAAGCGCTGAGGATACAGGGTCTTGGCCGCCCAGACCACGCCCAGGACACAATGCGGGGGCGGTAAGTCCCACCAGCCGACGTTCGACGGAAAGACATACACGCGTTTTTCCTTCACGGCAGTGACGGTCCTGAATTGTGCATCGCGATACACCATCCGGGCATCGAAGAGGCCCTTGGATGAACCGAGGAAGATGACGTCCGGGTCCCAGCGCGCCACCTGCTCGGACGAGACATCGCACCAGAAGCCTTTGAGATCAGAGGCCACGTTCTCGCCCCCGGCCCTCTTGATGATCTCGGTCTGGAGCATCGCTCCCGTAGCCACCGTATAGACGCTCTTGGGGCCGGCGAACATCACCTTCAGACGCTTATCGGCCGGGATGTCCCTGGTGCGGTCTTCCACCAGTTTCAGCAGGCGCCGGCAGTCGTCCAGGTAGGCACCGGCCTTGTCTTCGCACCCCAGCACCCGGCCCACCAGCCTGACCGCCTCGAAGCTCTCGGCCATGGTCTCGCCCTTGACGGCAAAGACCTTCAACCCCGCCCGCTCCATCTGCTCCTTGTCGGCCCGGTGATACGCGGCGTTGGCGAATATAACCTGGGGCCGCAACGCCACCAGCGCCTCGCAGTTGACGGTTTTGCCTTCCAGGATGATCGGCCAGGCCGCGAACCGGGGATCCAGACGCGCCATGGCCTCGGCCTCCTGGGTAAAATAGATGCCGCGATCGACCAGCTTGTCCTGCTGCCCCAAAGCGTACACGATGCCGCCCTCGCCTGAGATGCGGGTGATGTGCCGGGGCAGGCGCACGAGCTGTCCCTGCTGGTCGCGGCAGATCACGGACTGGTCGCCCAGCACCGGCAGGTTGTTGCAGCCGCAAAGCCCCAGAAT
>JAKQBR010000359.1 GCA_029574005.1 Deltaproteobacteria bacterium
TTCCAGAATTCGTCCGGCATAGCGTTGCTGCCACAAAGGGTCGTTCTTGTTGACGCTGATATCGATTCGCGGTAATAGAGAATGAACATTCGCTCTCCATATGCCAGCCAACATCCCGGCCTATGGAGAGACTCTCATACCACAGGGAGCATATATGGCCAGAGGTAGCAGGAAAGCCGAACCGGCAAGTGGCGCGATGAAGGTCCTGGTCCTGGGCGGGGCGGGCGACATGGCCCGGGATGCCCTGGACGAACTCGCCAGGGAAGGCGCGGTGCAGGGGGTCACCATCGCGGACATCAATCTGGAGAAGGCCGAACAGGAGGCCTCAAGACGCGATTCCCGCTTCCGCGCCTGCCGACTGGACGCGGGTGAGCATTCCCAGGTGGTGGACCTCATGCGGGGGCACGCCATCGCGCTGGGCTTCGCCGGTCCCTTCTACTATTTCGAGCGGCGCCTGGCCGAGGCCGCGCTTGAGGCGGGCATCCCCTATGTCTCGATCGCGGACGACTATGAGGCCTACCTGGATGTCCTGACCCTGGATGAAAAGGCGCGCAGCCAAGGCGTGCATATCCTGACCGGCTGGGGCAACTCGCCGGGCATCACCCAGGCCCTGGCGCGCAAGGGCTACAACTCCATGGACGAGCCCAAACGCATCAACGTGCACTGGGCCGCGGGCTCGAACGAGGCCGCCGGACCCGCCAACCTGACGCATCTCTTCAACATCTTCCACGGCACGACCCTGCAGACCATCCGCGGCCGTGAGGTAGAGGTGCAAAGTGGCGGCGGCCGCAAGCTGGTGCGCTTCCCCTTCCCCATGGGCGATCTGCCGGTGTACTACACCGGGCATGCCGAGAGCGTTTCCATACCGCGCAACCTGAAGGGCTTGAGTGAGGTGACGCTGCATGGCGGCGTACAGCCTGCCTATATCCCGCTCCTCATCATGGCCCTGGACAAGACCGGGCTCTTCAACACGCACGCGCGCCGCAAGAAGGCCGCGGAATTCTTCTACAAGATCGAGAGCCTCTTCGGCGCGGGCGGGTTGGACAAATCCGTGGGCCGCGTGGATGTCTACGGCCTCAACAAGGGAACGACCGCCCATCGCACCTACACCTACATCGGCCACATCGGGCAGATCACCTCGATCCCCTGCACCGTCGCGGCCCTGTGGGAACTCTCCGGCAAGTTCAAGAAGGCCCCCGGCGGGGTCTATTCCCCGGAGCGGCTGCTGGAAGACCCCGATCCGTTCCTGGCCGAGATCATGCGGCGCGGGGTGGAGATCTTCTTCTACGAGGACGGGCTGAACTGATGATATCTCCCACGGCTATGCCGTGTGGGAGCGCAATCGTGGCATCGAGAAGCTCTACAAACTCAACAGCCAGGAGAAATGACCATGCGGAATCTGAACGGCAGAACGGCCATCGTCACCGGGGCCGCAGGCGGCATCGGCGGCGAGGTCGCCAGGCTCTTTGATCGCCACGGCATAAAGCTCGTCCTGACGGACATCAATGCCGATGGGCTGGCCCGAATCGCCAGCCGGCTCGTCCGCGAGCCGCTGTGCGTCCCGTGCGACATCACCAGGCCCGAGGATGTGCACGGCCTGGTGGACGCGGCGCTCAAGCGTCACGGGAGCGTGGATATCCTGGTGAACAACGCCGGCATCATCGTGCCTTCCCTGTTTGAGGACTGCGCGCACACGGACATCGAGCGCCAGGTGCGCGTCAATCTCCTGGGTGCCATCACCTGCACGCGCGAGGTCATCCCGGCGATGAAAAAGGCGGGCGCCGGACATATCGTGACCGTATCGTCCATGGCCGGCCTGGTGCCCGAGACCTACAGCTCGATCTATACGGCCACCAAGTTCGCGCTCAGGGGCTTCAACCTGACCTTGGCCATCGAGCTCAAGAAACACCGCATCGGGGTCTCCACCATCTTCCCGGATTCGGTGGCCACGCTGATGCTGCGCCATGAGGCGGAGCACGGCGGGTCGCCGCTGACCTTCCTGAGCCCGCCGATGTCCCCGGCACTGGTGGCCGAGGAGATCCTGGGGGCCATCGTGAAGAACAAGGTCGAGGTCTATGTCCCGGCCTCCACGGGCATGGTCTCCAAGGCCGTCATGTGCTGGCCTTGGGCCGTGACCAGGATCTGGCCGCTGCTCGAATACCTCGGCAGGCGCAAGCAACCGGCCCTGGCTAGTCAGCTGCGCCGGAGCCTGCCGGAATAAGGAGGGCACACGATGCCAAAGGGCATAAAGATCATCGTGGTCCTGCAGACGCTCACGGCCCTGGGTCTGATCCTCTTCTGGGTCGGGTTCTTCACCATCGGCCTGGCCCCCAAAACTCCGCCGCCGGGCTATTTCGTATACGAACATTCCTTCCCGCTGCCCGACCTGATCCTGGCCTTGACCCTCCTGATCTCGGCATGGCTGCTCTTCAAGGCCAGACCCGCAGGCCGGGCGCTGTCCCTGGTGTGTGCCGGGGCCTTGATGTTCCTGGGGCTGCTCGATTTCAGCTTCAATATCCAGAACGGCATGTATGGCATCTCCGCCATGGACCTGGCCTTAAACGCCTCCATCAACCTGTGGTGCGTGGCCTTCGGCTTCTGGACGGCCGTAGCGCTGCACCACCGGGACGATCGGTGATCGACCGCCGGCCGTCGCGATGAGATCTTCCTGCCCGAACGACGCCTCCCATGCAGCCGACCTTCCGCAAGCTTGACCCTGCGCGCCAGGAGGCGATCCTGGACGCCGCCGCGGCCGTGTTCGCCGAGCGCGGCTACCGCGGCGCGAACATCCCCGTCATCTGCGAGGCGGCCCACGTTTCCACCGGCGCCTTATACAAATATTTCCGCAACAAGGAGGCGCTCTTTCGCGCCGTGCTGGACCGCGGCGTGGACATCATCCAGACCTTTTATGACGACATCACCCCCGGCGAGATCTTCGCCACCATCGCCAGGGTGCTGGAAGAAATTCTGCCCTTGAGCGAAACCTTCCGGCCCTACCTGATCCTGTACATCGATATCGGCGGCTATTCCTTGAACACCTTCGCCGACTACGTCTCCGAGCGCTTCGAGGGCGTGGGCCGGGACTTCTTCTTCCACCTCGTGGAGGCGGCCAAAGCGCGCGGCGAGGTTGCCGCCGACATCGAGAGCGTCCATGCGGCCT
The DNA here is from genome assembly GCA_029574005.1 of Deltaproteobacteria bacterium. Lineage (GTDB taxonomy): Bacteria > Desulfobacterota > Desulfomonilia > UBA1062 > UBA1062 > JAKQBR01. The sequence goes on from JAKQBR010000359.1 coordinate 3,161, forward strand.
ACCTGATCGACAGCTACGTGATCCTCTATGCCTACGCGCTGGTCTCCGAGCACTACCGCCGGCGCTTCGACCGCTTCTTCGAGCGCCTGCACGCGCACCTCACCGCAAGCCAGCGCATCGACCTCATCATGCAGGCGCTGCGGATGTTCCTGACATGAGACCGCTGCTGGAGCGGCTTGATCTATGCGAGCCCGATCATCTTCAGGGCTTCCGTTGCCTCATACCAGACCTGGATGGAATAGGTGTAGCCGGGTACTCCGATATAGGATGCCAATCGATTCCCCATAAATTCAATTGCATCCGGCAGTTTTGACCTTTCGCACTCATAGATCAAGAGCGACCGGATTCCCTCGCCTAGTATGCCGTTGATATACGGCCCTTTCATGGTGATGTAGCCCGGCAGAGGTTTTTGGTTCAAAAAACGTTTCCCTACTTCGTTTGCACTTTCGGACGGATACGACAACATGCCGACGAGAACCATGACGTACCTCCTTTCTTTTCCCCTGGTGATGCTCGACTGTGGACTGTTTTACGCTGTGAACGTGCCACGGGACCTCCGGGCGAGATCCCACCGTCCTGTGCCGCAACAACCCATGGATGCACGTACATCTGAGGAAAGGTTCCCAGGAGGAATTACAAAAGGATAATCTCAAACCGACACTGCATTCTGATGACAAATATATAGGTGCTGACAATCGACGGCAGTATAATAGCCCGGAGCCCATAAAAGTCAATACAATGGTCGCCGGGTATCGCCAGGGATGGAAAAGGATACCCTTTACGGCCTTGACCGCAAAGGGTATCCTTCAAGGTACTTGCTTAGAAGTCCAGATTGATGGTGCCAGCAAGGCCGGCGACACCGACATTCAGCTGTTCGGTGTTGGTCAGGAGATCTGCCTCGGCCATGAACGCCTCGCCTTGCACCCAGTCCAGGTAGTCGTCATCATCCTCTATGTCCGCTGGGTCGGTGACGACCTCCTCGGGATGATTCTCGTATATGTCTTTGAAGTAGGCCTCGCCCTGCTCGGCCGGGACCCGCACGTAGTAGGTGTGTACTCCGCCATCGCTGCTGTACTTGAAGACCACATAGTTGTCCTGCCCCTGTGATACGCCCTTGGCGATGATGGCGGTTGAGTTGATGAGGTAGTTGAACTGGAAGGAGTGATCGACGGTATTCCCGGTGGCCTTGCAGCGCAGGTTATACTCGGTTGCCGGCGTGCTGATGTCATAGTCAACCGCAAAGACCATGTCGATGGTGATGTCATTGGTGTGCTTGTTGTAGATGTAATAGGCAATGCCCCGCTCGGCCTTGTCGGGATCGCTGTCTTCCGTCCACTTCCAGGTCACCAGGGCCTCCAGGGTTTCTTCCGTATTCGTGTAGGCGACCGAGAGGCTGTCATCCTCGATATTGGCGGCGCTCTCAAAAAGGGTGGCACTCGTATCGATACCGGCAAACGGCGATGCGATAGCCTGGGCCGACGGCAATCGATCGGCGGAGCTGTAGGCCCCGCTGAACACGCTCTCAGCATCGTACAGCAGTTTGTATAGATTGGAGCGGTCCACCACGCCTTCATCCCTGGGGCTCTGGAAATCCCGCAGGGTGAAGTACACGGAATACAGCAGTTCGCCGCTCGACCAGTCCTCGGCACCTATCAAAGGCTGCACCGGGACGACAAACCCCGCGAGCTTCAAGGCCTCGTCCTCAACGGATATCGGCTCATAGACGGGCGTGGTCTCTCTCATGGTCGCATAAAACAGGTCGCCCGAGCTTAAACCCGAGTTGTGGTTCGACGTGGTGGCATCGTCGCTGTCACTATTGCATCCCAGAAGAATGAATACGCTCAGAGCTGAAGCTATCAGCACTAACACTGTTCCCTTCCGATTCATTTGATCCTCCTTTTCATAGATCCCAACCGTGCAGGATATGATCGGAAAACAGACTGTTTTTCTTTATGCGGCGACAGGCTTAACGCGGGAGGCGAAGACCGGCGGCATGACCTGGAGACGCTATTCTTCTGAGAGGAAGACCCCGGTGATGATGGAGCCTAAGAGCAGGCCCGCGGGTACCATGACGGCCGAGGTCACATGCCAGATCTTCTCGGCGCTCGACAAATCCATGGCTCCCAGAAGGGCTGAACCGCCCGCCAGAGCGGCGGCCAGGAGTGCCGCGCAGACGGACAGGCGAAATGTGCGCGCGCGGAAGATAACCGCCAACACCGCACCCATAGACATTCCTGAGAACAAGGCCGTGATCAGGAGTGGCAGGATGGCCGGAAGGGCGGCGAAGCGTGCGCTCAACGGCTCCCAGAAGCGGCCGAACGCCGTAGCGGAGAGGAAGGCGCTGTTGAGCACAAGGGCCACCCCGGCCGCGAGTAATGCCGCCAGGCTTCTCAAACCCAGTCCGCGCGGGCTGTGCGCCCCCAGCGCCAGGCCCAAGATCGTCGCCAGCGCCTGCCTTGAGCGAGTCTCGGGGCGCATATGGACATGATCCGGCCGGCCCTTTACGGTAAGCCGTCCGGGCGGCAACGCGGGGGCCGGGGGAAAGATGGTGCGTTCTACGGGATGGAAATCACCCCGGCTGGGCTCGGTCGTGACAGGTCGGTTCCAGGAGGCATCATCCGCGGGCGTTTTATTGATATCCCCGGTCGTCCCCCGCCGCCCATGAAGGCCTTTTCGTTCCGCCATGACGGCTACTATACAGACTTTTCAAGCGAAAGGAAACCCTCCGAGTGCACCGGCGCACCCTCATGACAACCGGGCCGTGGCGACGGTCCCAGCAACGCGGGGAGCCTCGTTCCCGATGGAGGGTGCGGTGCGTTACAGACGCGCCAGGCCGTCCGCCACGGACATCCCGGCGCGGGTGGGCCTAAGGAAATCATTCTCGATCGTGATGAGCCCCTCCCGGCTGAACCGTTCCAGGACCTGGGCATGCTCACTCAGCAGGTCGCGGCCGAAGCGACGTCTGATCTCATTGAGGTCGATCCCCCTGCGGGTCCGGAAACCCAGCAGCAGGGCCTCGGAATAGAGCGCTTCCCGATCAAGGACTTCTGAACCGGCCACCGGCGCGCACCCTTCGCGCAGGTCTCCCAGGTAGTGCTCAAGCGAGGCATGGTTCCACCAGCGCCCGGCCCCATCGAAGGAGTGTGCGCTCGGCCCCAGGCCCAGGTACGGCGTGTGGTCCCAATATTTTTGGTTATGGCGCGAGGCATGGTTCATGCCGAGCGCGAAGTTTGAGACCTCATAGTGGATGAACCCGGCCGTCTCCAGGATTTCGGAGGTGCGCAAGAAGAACTCCCGCTGGGTATCCTCGCCGGGCTGTACGATCTCGCCGTGCGCCAGGCGCTGACCCAAAGGCGTGTGATCTTTCAGCTCCAGTTCGTAACATGAAAGGTGTGCAGGCCTGAGGTCTAGGGCCTGCCTCAGGTTTTCCTCCCACATCGAAAGGCTCTGGCCCGGCAGGCAGTAGATCAGGTCCAGGCCGATGTTCTCGAAGCCTGCCGAGCACGCGTCTTCGAAGGCTGCTACGGCCTGCATGCGGTTATGGCGCCGCCCCAGCATAAGCAGCTCTCCATCGCTGAATGACTGCACCCCGATGTTGAGGCGGTTGATGCCCAGATCGTGCAGGTCTTTGAGATCTTCCCGGTTCAGGTCAGCCGGGTTGACCTCGCAGGTGATCTCGCTGCCGGGCAGGATCACAAAGGCCTTCCGGATGGCATCGATAAGATCCCCGACCCGCCCCGGCCTTAAGAGCGAGGGCGTCCCGCCGCCGAGATAGACCGTGTCGAAGGACTCGAACTTATCCCGGTACCAGCCCATCTCCCGCTGCAAGGCCACGAGATACTCCGGCATCAAATCGGTCTGCGTGATCGAATAGAAGTCGCAGTACCCGCAGCGCGATTGGCAGAAAGGCACATGGATATATAATCCAGGAGTTTTCATCTGCATTCAGCACAACCTTGACGGTACGATTGCCCCTCACCTGTCCCCCCCGGTCGTTGAGCTTGCCGCCAAAAGGTGTATCCCCTGTCACTCGGCGAAAGCCGGGGTGACAGAAATCCTGACAATCCCTGGATTCCGGCCTTCGCCGGAATGACGGTGCCCGGCTTTTGCGAAAGCGCCGGTGGAGGGAGGAAACTCGGTATTGTCGCGGCGTTCGAATGCATACTGTTTCCAAGAGCAATGATCGCACAAGAAATGCACCTATCTCCGTACGTCACAGTTCAGCTCCCTCTCCCCCGGGGTCCCCACGCAGTGGGGCGCGGAGAGGGACAGGGTGATGGGGACACATCCATATATTCATCGTTCGTGCCCTCGGGCTTGCCGCTTGAATGCGAGCGGAACAATCAGTCGGTGTCGGATTTCAGCACCGCCAGGAACGCGCTCTGCGGGATAGATACCGACCCCACCATCTTCATGCGCTTCTTGCCCTCTTTCTGCTTTTCCAACAGCTTGCGCTTGCGGGTGATGTCGCCGCCGTAGCACTTGGCCGTGACGTCCTTGCGGAAGGCCGAGATGGTCGAGCGCGAGATGATCTCGCCGCCGATGGCGCCCTGGATGGCGATCTTGTACATCTGGCGCGGGATCTCTTCCTTGAGACGCTCGCAGGCCTGCACCCCGCGCGCCCGGGCATGGTCGCGGTGCACGATCTGCGAGAGGGCATCCACCTTTTCGCCGTTGACCAGGATATCTAAGAGCACCAGGTCGCTCTCGCGGTAGTCGATCAGGTCGTAGTCGAAGGAACCGTAGCCCTGGGTCACGGACTTGAAGCGGTCGTAGAAGTCGAAGATCACCTCGGCCAGGGGCATCTCGAAGGAGAGCTCGGCCCGGCCCGGGCTGGTGTAGTGCAGGTTGGAGTTCACCCCGCGTTTCTCGATGCACAAGGTCATGACCGCACCCAGGTAGCGGTCGGGCAGCATCATGGCCGCCCGGATGTACGGTTCTTCACACTTGTCGATCTTCATCACCCCGGGATAGTGCGCGGGGTTGTCCACATAGATGACGCTGCCGTCCTTCAAGGTGAAGCGGTAGCGCACGCTCGGCACGGACAGGATGATGGACAGGTCATATTCGCGCTCCAGCCGCTCCTGCACGATGTCCAGGTGCAAAAGCCCCAGGAAGCCGCAGCGGAAGCCCTGCCCCAAGGCCACCGAGGAGTCCTTCTCGTAGATGAAGGCCGCGTCGTT
>JAKQBR010000365.1 GCA_029574005.1 Deltaproteobacteria bacterium
ACCCCGGCGGGGTCAAGACCGACATCGCCCGCCATGCCAGGTTCTATAAGGTCTCGGATGGATCGCTGAGCAAGGAGCAAGCCGCCAGGCTGTTCGACCTGCTGGCGCGCACATCGGCCGACACGGCGGCTAGGAGTATTATCGCCGGGATCAAAAAGGATCGTCCGCGCATCATGGTGGGACCCGATGCCTATGTCCTGGACTGGCTCAAGCGCTTGTTCCCGGTTGGCTTTCAAAGATTCGTGGGCCGCCCGGACGCGCTGGCTTGGGTCAAAAAGAAGGCCGGGTTGAATCCCGGCAACCCATAACCCCTGGAGGACTATGTGCATCCTTGGTCCTTTTGCCCGAGATGGACGGTGCTCTGGGATTACAGGATAGCGCCGAGGTCGAAGTTATCGAGATGGTCCTTGCCCAATGAGACCAAGGTCATCTTCTCGTTCACGAAGATGGTCCGGGCTAGTTCGATCACGGCCTCGGCGCTCACGGCGTTGATCTTGCGCAAGACTTCGTCGATGGGGACATCGCGTTCGTAGTAGAGCTCGTTCTTGGCGATCGAGCTCATGCGGTTTTCGGTGCTTTCGCGCGCCAGCAACAGGTTGCCGCGGATGAGCGCCTTGACCTCATCCAGCGACATATCCCCCAGATCGCCCTGTTTGATGCGCCTGAACTGGGCTCCCACCACATCCAGGGTCTTGAAGATATTTTCCGGGCTGGTGGCGGCATAGACAGCCGTGACTCCGCAGTCCAGATAGGCGCTCAGGTAGGAGTAGATGGAATATACCAAACCCAGCTTTTCGCGCGCCTCCTGGAAGAGCATGGAGCTCATGCTGCCGCCCAGAATGGCGTTCAGAACGATGTATGTCCAGCGGTCTTCATCGCGCATGGCCGGACCGATGGTGCCTAAGGTGAAATGGATCTGCTCCAGGTCCTTGACATGGACGGCGCGGTTGCCTCCCATGCGCGGCTTGTCGAGTTCACTCAAGCGTTTGTTGGCGGGTAAAGTCGAAAAATATGGCATTGCCAGGTCGAGGAGCTGCTGGTGTTCGAGGTTGCCGACCCCGGATATAACGATCGATCCGGCGTCGTAGGATTGCTCGATAAAGCGTAAGATGTCGTCGCGGCCGATGGCCTCCACCGTCGCGACCGTGCCCAAAATGGAGGTCCCCAGGGGGGATTTATGGAAGAAGGCCTCGGCGAAGAGGTCGTTGATGTAGTCATCGGGGGTGTCCTCGGTCATGCCGATCTCCTGCAGCACGACGCGTTTTTCCTTTTCCAGTTCTCCAGGATCGAAGAGCGAGTTCAAGAACAGGTCGAAGAGCACGTCGGCGGCCTTGGCAAGGGACTCATCCAGGACCTTGACGTAGTAGACCGTGTACTCCTTGGCGGTCTGGGCGTTCAGCACACCACCCAGGGCGTCGATATCCTTGGCGATTTGCAGGGCATCGCGTTTTGATGTGCCCTTGAAGAGCATGTGCTCGGTGAAGTGGGCCATGCCCAGAAGAGAGGAGGGGTCCTGGCGGGACCCGCTCTTCACCCAGATGCCGAGCGAAACCGAGCGCACATGCGGCATGGTCTCGCTCAGGATACGCACTCCATTGGCGAGCCGGGTGATCTCTGGCATGCTGAATTTAGGCGCCGGTGCTCTTGAGCGCCTCTTTGCGGCTCAGTCTGATCTTGCCGTTCTTGTCGATGCCGATCACCTTGACCACGATCTCATCGCCTTCGCTGACGACCTCGCGCACGTCCTTGACCTTCTCGTGCGCGAGCTGGGAGATATGCACCAGACCCTGGTCGCCTGAGGGCAACTCCACAAAGGCGCCGAAGTCCATGATCTTGACGACCTTGCCCGGATAGACCTTGTCGATCTCGACCTCCTCGGTCAAGGCGTTGATGATCTCCACCGCCATGCGGGCATGTTCTTCGTCGGGCGAGAAGATGTCCACCTTGCCTGAGTCGTCGATCTCGATCTTGGTGCCGGTCTTGGTGGTGATGTCCTTGATGACCTTGCCGCCCGGACCGATTACAGAGCGTATCTTTTCGGGGTTGATGGTGATGGAATAGATGCGCGGGGCATAGGGCGAAATTTCGGCCCGAGGCTGACTGATGGTCTCGGCCATAATGCCCAGGATCTTCAAGCGTCCGATCCTGGCCTTCTCCAGGGCTGAAGACAGAACCGCCTCCGGGATGCCGGAGATCTTGATGTCCATCTGCAGGGCTGTCACGCCTTCGTTGGTCCCGGCCACCTTGAAGTCCATGTCGCCCAGGTGATCTTCATCGCCCAGGATGTCGGTGAGCACGAGATATTCGTCGCCCTCCTGGATCAAGCCCATGGCGATACCTGCTACGGGCTTGCGGATAGGCACGCCCGCGTCCATCAGCGACATGGAGCCGCTGCATACCGTGGCCATGGATGAACTGCCGTTGGACTCAAGGATCTCGGAGACCAACCGGATGGTATAGGGGAAAGTGCCTTCGGCCGGCAGCACCTGAGCCAGAGCGCGCTCGGCGAGATTCCCGTGTCCGATCTCGCGCCGGCTGGGGCTGCGCAGGGGTTTGACCTCGCCCACACAAAACGGCGGGAAGGTATAGTGCAGCATGAATGACTTGGTCGATTCGCCCAGCAAGGATTCCAGCCGCTGCTCGTCGCGCGGTGTCCCCAGCGTGGTGATTGCCAGTGCCTGCGTCTCGCCGCGGGTGAAGAGCGCCGATCCATGGGTGCGCGGCAGGAGCTTGGTGCTGCAGGTGATCGGCCTGATGTCATCCAGCCCGCGACCGTCGAGGCGCTTCTTTTGGCCGCGGATCAGTCCGCGGACGAACTCGCGCTCCAAAGTCTCGATCACGTGACGCACATGCGTGAGCTTTTCTTCGCCCGCTTCCTGGTAGCGTTCCAGGATTTCGGCCTTGAGCTTATCGAAGGCGGCGTGGCGCTCCAGCTTTCCGGGCGTGGTCAAGGCCTGGCCGATCCGGTCACCAACCAGGGCCTTGATCTCGGCATACAGCGCCGGGTCTTCCTGTGGCGGTGTAACCGTGAGCTTGGGTTTGCCGACCTTGGCGCGCAGCTCCTCCTGGGCCTCGATGATCTCGCGGATGCGGCCATGCGCGAAAAGGATGGCCTCGAGGATGGTATTCTCCGGGAGTTCCTTGGCCTCGCCCTCCACCATCACGATGGCCTCGCGGGTACCCACCACGACGAGTTCGAGATCGCTCTGCGCAAGCTGGACATAGGTCGGGTCGATGATGAAATTGCCGTCCACGCGTCCGATCCTGACCCCGCCGATGGGACCGGCGAAGGGTATGCTGGAGACATGCAGGGCCGCCGATGCACCGTTGATAGCCATGACGTCCGGGCTGAATTCCGGATCGGCCGATAAGACGCTGGCGATGATCTGCAGCTCGTTGTAAAAACCGTCGGGGAAGAGCGGTCGGATGGGCCGGTCGATGAAGCGCGCCGTCAGGATCTCCTGATCGCCGGGCCGGCCTTCGCGTTTGATGAATCCGCCCGGGATGCGCCCCGCGGCATAGGACATTTCCTGATAATCAACCACCAGGGGCAGGAAATCGATGCCCTTGCGGACCTCTTTGGATACCGTGGCGGTGACGAGCACGACACTGTCGCCCTGGTAGACGAGTACGGAACCATCCGCCTGCTTTGCCACCGTCCCCACGTCGAAGATGAGGGGCTTAACCTTGCCTTTGGTTTCTACGCGCATAGGTTCCTACTTCCTAAGGTTCAAGGCCTTGACGATCTCGCGGTAGCGCTTTATGTCAATTTCCTTGAGATAGTTTAAGAGCCTGCGGCGCTGACCAACGAGCATTAAGAGACCCCGGCGCGAATGGTGATCCTTCTTGTGGGTCTTGAAGTGTTCGGTCAGAGAGTTGATCCGGTTGGTCAGAAGGGCCACCTGAACCTCGGGAGATCCGGTGTCGCCCTCATGGAGTTTGAACTGATCGATAATTTCCTTTTTGCTTTGAACAGTTAAAGCCACGGTACTTCCTCCTCATCTTCTTTTCCTGTAGTTGGGTGCTGACGTTAACACACCCTTGACAACGCTGTAAATAGCTAAAACGGCTTAAAACCCCTTTCGACAAACCCGAAGATCCCCCCTTGCCGCTGCACTTTGGCGACACACAACAATTGATTGGTGGCATTGACCAGGGCGAGATAGCTCCCATCCGGCACCTCGGGGCGATCGACCAGGCCGGCGAATTGGATGGGTTTGCCGTCCATGATATCGGCCTGACCAGAGGCCGTCACTCGGGCGGTGGGCAGATGCAGGGCCTCCTGTAAAGGGATGAGCCCGAAGGTGCCGGCCACTACCCGTGCCTCCAGTTCCTCCAGGGTCAGGGCATGATCCAGAATGAAACCCTCGCTCTTGAGCCGCCTGAGCTCTCGCAGATATCCGCCGAAACCCAGGGCCGCCCCCAGATCGCGGGCAATCGCCCGGATATAGGTGCCGCGCGAACAGACAATGCGCATGTCGAGGCTGTCCCGGTTATGCGCCAGGATCTCCATGTGAGCGATATGGATCTCTTTGGCGCGCGGGGATACTTCTTGATTGGCGCGTTTCAAACGGTACAGAGGCGTGCCGCCGACCTTCTGGGCGCAATAGTCGGGCGGGGTCTGCAGAATATGGCCGGTATGCGTCCGGATCCATTCCTGAACCGTATCCAGATTGAGCTCGGCATGAGGAAAGCTGGCCAGCATAGTTCCGGTGATATCGTCGGTGTCGGTGGACATCTCGATGCCGATACGGGCGATGTATTCCTTGGGCTGGTCCTGCAGGAAGGGCAGACATTTGGTGCCTTGTCCGATACCGATGCATAAGAGCCCCGTGGCGAAGGGGTCGAGGCTGCCGAAATGCCCGCCGCGTTTGGTCTTCAAAATGCGCAGAACGCGGTCCAAGGCCCGCCGCGAGGTGATGCCCGCCGGCTTGTCAATGAGCACTACGCCGTCTTGACCCACCGCTTGCCTTCCTCGACGATCTTTTGTATGAGCTGAGCTGCACGACCAGGCACGGTAAAGCCGGCCGCACGGTCGTGACCGCCCCCGCCGAAGGCCTCGGCCGTCAGGCGCGCCGCCGGTGAATGCCGGCTGCGCATGGAGCAGCGGACCGTGGCTCCGTCTCCGTCGCGGGCCAGGATAGAGAGCTCGGCCCCTGCCAGACTGGCGAGTTCTTCAACGATCCCGGAGGCGTCCTGTGTAGTGGCTCCCAGGATATCGAAATCATGTGTCGTCAGATAACTGGCATAGACACCGTCCTGGATGATTAACCGATCGAGGGCCAGGCACAGGATACGATACCAGCGCAAGGGCTTGTTGCGTTTCAGGCGGCCGGCTATGGCATGCGGGTCTGCGCCATGGCGGACCAAGTTGCCGGCTATCTCGAAGACGCGCAAGGACGTGTTGGCATGCGTAAAGCCGCCGGTGTCGCCGAAGATGCCCATGTAGAGATTGGCGGCTATTTCCTCGTCAATCGCCGCGTCCATGGCCGTCAGGAGTTCGAATACCATTTCGCTGGCCGAGGACCTGCCAGGCTCAACCCAGCGGATGTCGCCGTAATCCGTAACGGTCCGGTGATGGTCGATAATCGCCACCATGCCGGCCGGCCGGACCTCCTTGAGCATCCCCTGGTCCGACACATCCACCAGCAATGAGATCTCGGGTGTATGAGCGGATTCCGCCTTCGGCGGCGCGCCAAGGATCAGCATTTCCGGCGCCGCGGTCGGGTAGACCACCCGCACGGTCTTGCCCAGCCGAGCAAGGCCCAATGCCAGTGCCGTGCTTGAACCGACGGCATCCTCGTCCGGCCAGGCATGGGTTATGATTTCGAAGCGCCTATGCGCCTGGATACATTCAATGAGTGCCTTCATCATCGGCCTTGATCTTGTCCAGAATTTCGTCGATGTGAGAACCGTAATCGAACGAGGTGTCATAGGTGAAGGTCAGGTTGGGAATGGTCTTGATCGTCAGCATGCCTTTCAGCTCATACCGGAAGAACCCCTCGGCGCTTGTGAGCCCCTGCAGGGCGGCCTCTTTGAGCTCGTCGTCGCGTACGCAGAAGAAGACATGCGCATGCTTCAGGTCGGCGCTGACTTCCACCCCGGTGATCGTCACCTCCTCGACGCGCGGGTCCTTGACCTTGCGCAGGAGGAGATCCGCCAGGCTCTCCCGTAAGAGATCGCCCACGCGGGCTTGGCGTAAGGATGGTTTTCTCATAGGTGGAGGATCTCCATGTCGCTGCCGATGACCTCAACCCCGTCCTGGTAGAAGAACGCATTCATCATCTTGTCGAGCATGCTGTTGACGAACCCGGCGTCATTGCTCACGACGGCCAGACCCAAGGTGGCGGCCTGCCATTTGTCGAGATCGTCGACCTCGGCCACCGAGGCGCCCATGTGAGACAGACGGTCCTTGATGGATTTGAGCACCTTGCGCTTTTCCTTCAGCGACTGTGCGCCAAGGATCTGCATGCGCACCTTGAGGGTCCCGACGATCACGGCGTCGTCTTCTCCTTGGTATAGACCTCGACGATATCGCCCTCCTGCAGATCATTATACCCATCCAGGCCGATGCCGCATTCATAGCCGCCTGCAACCTCGCGCACGTCATCCTTGAAGCGTTTGAGAGAGCCGATCTTGCCTTCGTAGACGATATCGCCGGCGCGGATGAGCTTGGCGTCGGCATTGCGCGTGACCTTGCCTTCCAGGACCATACACCCCGCGATGGTGCCGATCTTGGAGATCTTGAACACGCTGCGGATCTCGGCCTTGCCCTGCAGCACGTCTTGGTAGACCGGCTCGAGCATACCGGCCAGCGACTGTTTGATGTCGTCGATCAGGTCGTAGATCACGGTATAGAGCTTGATGTCGATGCCGTAATGCTTTGCCACGACCTTGGCCTTGGGATCGGGCTTGACGTTGAAACCCACGATGACGGCCTGGGTGGTCGATGCCAGGAGGATATCATTCTCCGTGATGCCTCCCACGGCGTAATGCACCACGTTGACCCGGATGCCTTCGCCGGTCTCCAGTCCCTTGACGACCCCCACGATGGCCTCGACCGTACCGTGCACGTCGCCCTTGATGATAAGATTCAAGGCCTTGAGGCGGCCTTCCATGACCTGGCTGTAGAGGTCTTCGAGCGTCACCTGGGCCTTGGGTTCGACCGTGGTCACATGCCGGGCCTCCTGGGCGAGGTAGTCCACGATCTCGCGCGCCTTCTTTTCGTTCGGCACCACGAAGAAGCGATCCCCGGCCATGGGCGGAGTGGTCAGGCCGATGATCTCGACCGGGGTGGCCGGCAGGGCCTTTGATATGGGGGTCCCGCGGAAATCGAACATGGCCCGCACCCGTCCCCAGGTATTGCCGACCACGAAGACATCGCCCTGTTTGAGCTCACCGTTCTGGACCAGCATGGTGGACATGGGGCCACGGCTCTTGTCAAGCTTGGACTCCAACACCGTGCCGCGTGCCGGACCCTTGGGGACGGCCTTCAAGTCGAGCATTTCCGCCTGGAGCAGGATCATCTCCAGCAGCTCCTCGATGCCGGTATGCTTCTTGGCCGAGACCTCTACGAAGATCGTATCGCCCCCCCAGGCCTCGGGCAACAGCCCGAGATCGGCGAGCTGCTCCTTGACGCGCTGCGGATTGGCGTTGGGCTTGTCGATCTTGTTCACGGCCACGATGATGGGGATCTGGGCCGCCCGGGCATGGTTGATGGCCTCCTTGGTCTGCTCCATAACGCCGTCGTCGGCGGCCACCACCAGGACCACGAAATCGGTTACCTGCGCCCCGCGGGCGCGCATGGAGGTGAAGGCTTCATGGCCGGGTGTATCGATAAAGGAGATGGTCTTGTCCTTCAAGTGGGCCTGATAGGCGCCGATGTGCTGCGTGATGCCGCCGAATTCGCTCTCGGTCACATTTTCGGACCGGATGGCATCCAGGAGCGAGGTCTTGCCGTGGTCGACATGCCCCATGATCGTCACGACCGGAGGCCGCGGGACCATATCCTCCGGGTTATAGTGGGGTTCATTGAGGTAGTCTTCCCTGATATCGTCGCGGGTCTCCTCGACCTCGAAGCCCATCTCGTTCGCTGCCAGGATGGCCTCTTCGGGGGTGAGATACTGGTTCTCGCTGGCGCTCATGCCCAAGCCCGCCAGCACCCTGGTCACGGCCGAAACCTTGACCCGCATCTCGCGCGCCAGATTCAGCACGGTGATGGTTCGGCCGATGCGGATCTTTCGCTTGACCTGCACAGCCGCCAGGGGCTTGCGATCCTTGCCCTTGAAGGCCCGCTTTCCGTGTGAGGGCTTGATGTCCTCGTAGATCTCGAATTGGGTGAAGACCTCTTTTTCCTTCTCTTTCTCT